>NZ_JAPHPY010000031.1:0-67665 GCF_026241575.1 Vibrio sp. Sgm 5 | reverse complement strand
GGCTACGACGATTGATGGGTGTAGCCGATCAGATCGTAGCTTCTAGATTTAGTTCCATCGATTTAAGCAACAAAGCCATGCGTATGGTGTGCTATTTGAGCTGATTGCTGTTTATGTATCCGAAACGTCGATAAAACAAACCCAGCTTACGGCTGGGCTTGTCAGAACTTGTAGGAATAAGCTGCATTTCTGTCAGGTAAGCTTTTTACTCTGGTTGATAATGCAGAATTGCCATTGAAGTCGGAGAAAGCAGTACTTCGCCCTCGGCATGACCAGGATTGAGGTTACGCACATTGGTATCACATACGGTCACCCACTCTTGACCACGCTCATTTGGTAGCTTAAATCGCGCAGGTGCGTTGGTTTGGTTGATCAGGTACACCAACTCTTGCCCTTCCTTGCCGATGCCTAAATGCAGCGCTACAGAGCTTAAACGGTTCCAATCGTCGTGCTCCATCAAGCTGCCATCAATACGACGCCAGAAGATACGGTTGTTATTGCGATTTTCACCACTGAACGCTCGAATGAATGGCACCATATACTGATTACGATTAGCGACCATTTGTGACATCCACACTTTGAAGTGCTGTTTGCGTTCTGTGCTCGACCAATCTAGCCAGCTGGTTTCATTATCCTGACAGTAAGCATTGTTGTTACCGCCTTGCGTGTGCGACAACACATCCGCAGTTAGGATGTGAGGGATACCAAATGCAAACAGCAAGCTCGCCATTAAGTTGCGCTTTTGTTTTTCACGCGTGGCGATGATCATCAGGTTTTCGGTTTCGCCTTCCACGCCATAGTTTTCAGAGCGGTTATCGCCGTGGCCGTCGCGGTTTTCTTCACCGTTCGCTTCATTGTGCTTCTGCTTGTAAGACACCAAATCTTGCAGGGTGAAACCATCGTGATATGTGATGTAGTTGACCGTGAGTTTGTAAGGCCAGTTTGCTGCGCTGTAGATATCACGAGACCCCATCAAACGAGTCGCAAATTCTTTTAGGTAGCCTTGGTCACCACGCCAGAAGCTGCGGGAGATGTCGCGAAGTTTATCGTTACATTCGTTCCAACCAAATGGGAAGTTACCCACTTGGTAACCGTTAGGACCGATATCCCAAGGTTCAGCGATCAATTTGGTTTCGCGAAGAATAGGGTCTTGCGCGACGGCTTTAAAGAACGCTGCTTCTGGATTGTAATCATCGCCTTGGCGACCGAGTGTTGCTGCCAAGTCAAAACGGAAGCCATCGACTTTAAATTCGCTCACCCAGTATCGCAGCGTATCCATAACGAGATTCAGGGCTGGCTGGTAAGTTAAGTCGACTGTGTTGCCACAACCAGTGAAGTTAGCGAAGTTCTGACCATGTTTGATGTAGAAACGTGAGTCGAGCGCTTTTAGGTTGAAGGTCGTTGAGCCTTCACCACCTTCCGCCGTGTGGTTATACACCACATCAAGAATCACTTCGATGCCGTGTTTATGCAGCTCGCGGATGGTGGTTTTGAGCTCGGTTACCGCGTCTTTTTCTGCATAGCGAGGGTCCGGCACCATGAACAAGTATGGGTTGTAACCCCAGTAGTTCACTTTATCCATCTTTAGCAAATGCGGTTCATGCATACACGCTGCGACAGGTAGCAATTGCAACGTATTGATGTTTTGCTGTTTGTAGAACGCCAACATTTCAGGTGAAGACAAACCTAAATAACGACCTTTTGTATCGCTTGGAACTTCAGGGTTCTGCTGAGTGAGCCCTTTAACATGAGTTTCAAACAACACCATCTCTTCTCGTGGTATGCGAGGATGATCTGTGTCTTGCCAATCAAAGTTGTCTTCTATGACGACACACTTTGGCATATCGAAGCTTTTTGCAGGAGAAAATGGAGGCTGGTAGTGAAGGGCTTTATCAATCGACTTTGCATAGGGATCGGAGATCAGCAAAGGTTCATCTTTATGCGTCACTACATAGCCATACTTTTGCCCCGGTTTGATGTCAGGGATGAAAGTATGGCGAATGCCTGCATATTCGCCTGGCAAGTCGTGCAGCTTATAGCTACCGTCTTCCGCAAATAGCGCAAGTTGAATGTCTTTACTACTCGGAGCGTGAATAGAGAAGTTACAACCTTCTTTATTTACGGTTGCGCCGAGTGGGTATGGGCGAGAGTGAAGTTGTGTCATCAGCGAATCTTTTTTTAATTTTATTGCTACCTTTAAGAAACTATAAGTAAAAAACTTTGTCTTACTAAGGTCAACCACCTTATATCGAAAATTATCACTGTAATTAAATTACTTTCTACGACCTATTTTTGACAAAAATATGAAATGGCTATCACTTTGTAGCGGCCATAAACTGAAGAAACTTACTAATTCCTCCCTAGATTGGTGATCTGACTCGGAAAAACACCATTCGGTATATTTTCTCATCCCTTCTCATCCCCCCTAAATTAGTTTGGGGTGGAGGACGTCATCCTTGTACTCCTTGGGTAATCTTAAGACTGTTGAAACAAACGGGGACTTGTTCCCATCTTACCTCTCTTTCTTTTGGTGCGTTTTTACTGCCTATATTCACCAAAAAGAGCGAGCAGGGAAGACAGAATTATAAATACCCTTAATGGAGTTAAGAATGAAAAAAGTAAGTGCAATTGCAGCGGCTGTTGCTGCAACTTTAGCTGCTGGTTCTGCGTTCGCAGTGGATTTCCATGGTTATATGCGTGCTGGTGTTGGCGTTAGCGCTGACGGTGGCCAACAAGTAACATTTGAAAAGAACAAAATCGGTCGTCTAGGTAACGAAGGCGATGTATACGGTGAAGTTCAACTAGGTAAAGAAGTTTACAACAACAACGGTAAAACGTTCTACGTTGACTCTATGTTTGCAATGACTTCTAACGGTTCAAACGACTGGGAAAGCACTTCTGCTAACTGTGGTCTTGACGGCGCTGGCGATGTTAAATGTGTTGATGATGCACAATTCGCACTACGTCAGTTCAACGTTCAAGCTAAAGGTGTTCTGGATTTCGCTCCAGAAGCGACTCTATGGGCAGGTAAGCGTTACTACCAACGTCACGACATCCATATCTCTGACTTCTACTACTGGAACATCTCTGGCGCAGGTGCTGGTATCGAAAACATCGAAGCTGGTCCAGGTAAACTATCTCTAGCATGGGTTCGTAACGACCGTTCTGACATCGCTGATCCAGGTAACGATGGCGGCGATGCAAACGTAAATACACTTGATGCGCGTTACGCGGGTCTTCAAGTATGGGATAACGGTTCTCTAGAACTAGGTCTAAACTACGCGCTAGTTAACGAAACTGACGCTGCGCCAAACAGCACTAAAGATGCGAAAGATGGCGTAATGTTCACAGCTGAATTGACTCAAGGTCTAGATTCAGGCTTCAACAAAACTGTAATTCAATACGGTACTGAAGGTTACTCTAAAACAATGGCGTTTTACGGTGATGGTAGCTGGTACGGTGCAGAAGCAAACAGTGGCGCATCTGGTTACCGCCTAATCAACTGGGGTGTAATCGGTATGGGTGATAGCTGGGAACTTGGTCACCAACTTGTTTACGGTGTAGGTGAAGACATGTGGGACGGCCAAGATAAATGGGAAGCAATGTCTGCTGTTGTTCGTCCAATGTACAAATGGGATGACAACCACAAAACTATCTTCGAAGCAGGTTACGCTATCGATGATAACGACGGTGCAGAGAACAAATACGGTAAGCTAACAGTTGCTCAAGCATGGTCTGCTGGCTCTAGCTTCTGGGCTCGTCCTGAAATTCGTCTATACGCTTCTTACCTAACAGCGGATAAAGACGACAACTCGAACACATTCGACAACGGTCGTTCTGACGATACATTCCAGTTCGGTGTACAAGCTGAAGCTTGGTGGTAATCATCTAGCCACTAAGTCCTAAATTGTCCTAGAATGATACAGCCAGAACCTTATCTGGCTGTATTTATTTCAAAAAACAATAATGAGTCGAGGTAGACGGTAATGAAAAAATGGCTTGCTCCCGTACTGTTGGGAATGTTGGCTACAGGTTGTACTTCTGTAGAACAAGTCGATATGAGCCCGAAAGGTCAGCAACAAGTGATCACGCAATCGGGCGACATTCAATGGGTACCAATTGATGTGCCTGTGGTTACTGAGTTCGCTTTGACTGACAAAAGCCAAATGTTGTTAGATGGTAATAGCGCTGGCGCAATTGCAGCGTTCGCGTTACCAGGTAATCGTGGCAGTCTAGATATCAAACTAGAGACATTCGTAAACAAAAATCTAGAGTTTTACGCACCTAATGTCGTTGTTATGAACACGGCTGGCGAAACTATTTATCAAGCAGATTTCTCAAAGTTTAAGTACGAGCCAGCAAAACTGTTGGATAACGATAAATTCGTACTTGAAATGAATGTGATTCCTGACATGACAGGTAACGACTTGCATGTTTTGGTTTACACGACTTCTTCTGATCTCAAAGGAAGCTCAGAAGTTCTTCACCCTGCAAAAGCCTTTGCTCTGGCAAATCACACTCAGCCGCCAGATATTGCAGATCCTCAAGCAAAACACAGCCCACTCGGTCAGTTCCGTTTTTCAGTATCCGCGAATGATATCGTGAATACTAAGATTGTCGCGAAGAACGACAATATTCCGCAAGGTACAGACTTAACCAGTTACTACCATAATGCCATCAGAGCAGCCGTCGAAGCGGATGATATCCCGAAAGCTCTGACGCTTCTCGATGAGGCAAAAGAACTGGGCATTGAAGGTGCACAAACTGTATTTGTTAAAGCGGTAAATACCAAATAAACGAATAAAAAAGGCCAGCAACTTGCTGGCCTTTTTTAATTTCCTTCAGAACGATAAAACTCACCCCTACATATAGTTAGCTTATTCACAAATTTATTTGTTTTACTTTGTTTTTCATATTTAACAGATCAATAATTAACATGTGTTCCTAACCTTACTCGTCATCGATTAGGAAATAATTAAACCTCTCAAAGTAATCTGGCTCAGCAAGATAGAGAATAATATTCTTTATCGCTAGTTTGGTATTTTGTTCTTTTTAAATATTAACTTTATCCAGATTGGTGAGTTTGTATTTACTTTGGAATATTAAAAAGGAATTAACGTGAAAATGAACATGATGAAAACTTCACTTGCTGCTGCCTTACTTGTTGCTCTTGCTGGTTGTCAATCGACAGCAGAACCAGAAGGTGCTGCTGAACCTATTGTTAATCTGTCTCAAGACGAAGTCGTTGCTTTCATGGCGGCTTGTGACAACCCAGATAGCACGGCGAAAGGCCCAATTTCTAAACCTCTGTTTGTTGTCGGTACGTTTGCTGATTCAGATTGGAAACATGTACCTCAACGTAAATACACTTACAAAGGCAATAACTTCTATCAAGTTGTGACGCAAGAAAAAGCAGGCTCTTTCAAAATGCAGTACGCGACTGAGTTGTGGTTTCCACAATTTACCGCGAAAGGTAATCGAATGAATGTCGGTGAATTAACGCCATTAACATTTGGTGGTTACGGCACAGATACTTCGGTTGATATTAAAGAAGATGGAAAATACGTTTGGAGCCTTCAATTTGAAGGAAAAGGTAAGCCACTTCACGTAATGGTAAATAAGTGCCAATAATATTCCATTCAGTTATTTAAAATTTATTTTTATTTATTAACCCCTGCATGGGAAACATGTTGGGGTTAATTTTATTTGGGAGAGTTTAATGCGCAACGTACGATATAAAAAAATATTTGGCCAATCGCTTTTAGCCTTGAGTGTGGTTGGTGTTTTATCCGCGTGTAATTCCTCTGGTGGAAGCGATAATGGCAGCACGCCACTTCCTGATGCAAGTTATGCTTGCCAAGCGAATGTAATGGAGCAAAGCAACCAACTTCGCACCTATCAAATCATGGTTGAGAGCTTTGTTGATGGCGATTCGACTATCGGCCATGGCACAGGTTACGGCACCAGTCATCATAACGGTGATCTTCAAGGGGTTATTGATTCGCTCGATTACATCCAAGACTTGGGCATGAATGCGATTTGGTTGACGCCAGTTTTTGAATCGGAAGCCATTGATGGACAAGAACATTGGGCTGATCGTTTGGATGCAACGGGATACTTTGCTACGGACTATTTTAAGATTGATCCTCGCTTTGGCGATTTAGAAACGGCGAGAAGCTTAGTTGATGAAGCACACAAACGCGGCTTGTATGTTTTCTTTGATGGCGTGTTTGGCCATCACAAAGAAGGGTTGATTAAGCCGTCTCCATCGGGTTTATTACCTTCTGGTTCGAGCAATCCGGTCGACTACCCTGCAAGTTTGGATTTCTACAAAGAAGTCGCGACTTACTGGGTCAAAGAGCTAAAAATTGATGGTTGGCGTTTAGACCAAGCGTACCAAGTTCCAACCGACGCATGGACACAAATCCGCAAAGCGGTGGATGAAGCCTCACAGAGTGTGACTTACACCAACGTGGAAGGTGATCAAGTGAATCCTCTGGGTTACATGGTCGCTGAAATCTGGAAGGGCGAGTCAGAAATCGCGAGTGATGCATATGGCGCGGCTGACGATCCTGCGCTGTGCTCTGCATTTGATTTCCCAATGCGCTATCGCGTGCTGGAAACACTGGCTGTTAATGAGAGTGGTGTCGGCGGTCGTGGTGTGGATTGGCTAGACAATGGTTACCAAACACACAACCAATATCCGTCTCATGCTCAGCCAAACTTGATGATTGGCAATCACGATTTGGTTCGCTTTGGTGACTTGCTGCAACGAGGTGGATTAGCGGATGTGAACGATGCTGAATACTGGCAACGCCACAAAGCCGCGTTTGCATTCCAAGCGGCTTACACCGGACCAATCACTCTCTATTATGGGGATGAAATCGGTGACCAAGTTGATGGTTTTGACGCAAAAGAAGACAACAATACGTGTGCGGTTCGTGGGGTATGTGATGATCACGTCGCGCGAAGCAGCGCCAAGATCGAAGGCGTAACAGCAACCCTAGATGCCAACCAAGTTGATCTGAAAAACTACGTTAAGTCATTGATGACTATGCGTGCTGCTCATCCTGCTTTGTATCAAGGCAGCCGAACTAACTTGGTAGCAAGTAATGGCAGTTATGTGGACTTGAAAGTATCTGGCGATGACCAAGTCTTATTTGCTTTGAATACCTTTGAGAGTGCTCGCAACATAGTGCTGACAGAAGCGCAAGTCGGTAGCAATCAAGCGCTGGTGGATTTAATCACTAACCAACAAATCGCACTAAGTAACGGGCAATACCAGATCCCTTTGTCATCATTACAAGGGCGCTTCTTCAAAGTGAGGTAAAGCGGACAATAAGTTTTCCCCATTCATCCAAAGCCAAGTGTCGCTGCTGACCCCCATAGGCGCACGCTTGGCTTTTTTCGTCTCTTTGTCTAAGATGCCGTTCTTTCTTGTTCTTCGGTGGCGATATTGCACGTCGAATCCCAGTTTTCCTTTCTACATTTATTTGTTTTATATCGAACATTCGCCGCTAAAAATTGAAAGAAACAGTACGGAGTTTGTGAGATGTGCTGCACGATAATGAGAATATTCACATTCATGCAAAGTCAAAGTGTGATTTAAGGCTTACTCATCTGTAATTGTTATGTTTATCTTTTTGTGGATTTATATAACTAATGGAAAATTATAATGAAATCCATAACGAAACCCCTCTGTCTATTACCCCTTATTTGCTCTCCATTCGCGTTCAGTCACGTTCTTAATGGCGACTTTGAACAGTGGAATGGTAATGCACCAACGCAGTGGTCTGTGATTGATTCCGGCATTGCTGTTTCACCGACCAGTGACCCGCACCAATCTGGTGGTCTTGCGGCTCAAGTTATCGTAAATACAGGTACCCAAAGCAACACCGACTTTTTGCAAACCATTAATGTGGAGCAAGGGAAAACCTACCCATTTTCTGTCGCGGTTTATCATACGGAAGGTAATGTTAAAGCGCGTTTGGTGGTTGATGGATACCACAGCTACTCTAACCCTCAGCAAACCAATCAGTGGCAACAACTCACGCACAGTTACACTGCATCATCAAACAAAGCGATCAATGTCGGGTTACGCTTTTATGATGAGTCGGGCTTTGACGGTTCTGAAGTCGTTTATGTCGATAACTTTCAGCCAAACCAAAATGGTGGTACTCAGCCACCGGTAGAAAGCTGTAATGACAACGAAGTGTTACTGACATTGAACACCGATAGCTATGGCTCAGAAACGAGTTGGGAACTGAAAGATAACCAATCGCAAGTTCTGTTTTCAGGCCAAGGTTTTGACTCTTCGAAAACTTACGAAAAGACCATGTGCCTAGCGAACGGTGATTACCAGTTTACGATCAGTGACAGTTATGGTGATGGTATTTGTTGCGGCAATGGCAGTGGCTCATACGCTTTAATGTTTGGCCAAACCACATTAGCGTCTGGTGGTGAATTCACGAAATCTCAAACCACAAGCTTTACTCTTGGTGGTTCAACGACACCTCCGCCTGTTGTGGGTGAATACTATAAAGCCGCAGAAGGCAAAACCGGTTTTGAGTTGAAAACAGCGCTGTTTAACATCATCAAGGATCACACAGGGCGCGGCTACTCGGCTATTTGGACGTTAGTGAAAGACGCGGATTTAGACAACTACTACGAGAAAGACGGCTCCATTCTCGATATGTATTCTGAAAAACCATCTGGCAGCGATACGGTGAGCTTTACCAAAGTTACAGACCAATGCGGCCAATACAAAACGGAAGGTGATTGCTACAACCGTGAACACTCATTCCCTAAGAGTTGGTTTGGTGGCAAGGTTGAACCGATGAACTCGGATGGTCACCACCTGTTTGCAACCGATGGCTATGTGAATGCGAAGCGCAGCAACTGGCCATTTGGTGAAGTGGGTAACAGCACTTACGTATCTAGCAATGGCTCAAAAGTCGGCTCAGCAAGCTCTACTTTGGGCTATTCAGGAACGGTATTTGAGCCTATTGATGAGTTTAAAGGTGATTTTGCTCGTGCGTATTTCTACATGGCGACGCGTTATGAAAACGTCATTGGCAACTGGGAAAGCAACTCTAGTAACTCTGACGCGGTATTGAACGGCACGAAAACGACCGTCTTTGAACCATGGATGCTGAACATGTTGAAACGTTGGCACAAAAACGATCCTGTCAGCGCGAAAGAGATCAGCCGTAACCAAGCGGTGTTTGAATTCCAAGGTAACCGTAACCCGTTTGTGGATCACCCTGAGTTTGTAGAGATCATTTGGGGAAACTAACCCCATAGTTAAAGCAAATCGTTAGAAACAACAAAGCCGCCATCGTCACTGTTCGAGCGGCTTTTTTAATGCCGTTTTACAGGCACAAAAAAGGGGAGGTTTTACCCTCCCCAAGCTAGCACATGATTGCGCCTACTGTTTTTAGTTCTTAGTCACTGTCACGATTGGTGCTGCTTTATCTGCTGCGTTGAAGTGGAAGTTGTAGTTTCCTGCTTCTTCAATTGTGATTTTAAGGTTTGCACTGTCGCCACCAACATCCATGGTGACTGCTGCGCCGAGCTCTACATTGCCTTCTCCACCGAAGTTGGTGTCACCCGCCCAATCCGCACTTGCGATTTTCATTTCGTAGCTACCTGCTGCTAGGTCGATGTCTAAAGAGTAAACATCGGCGGCTACGTAGTTGAACTTCGCGCTTGAATCTTCAGCTGGCGTATCCCAAGTTGTGATCGTGCCGCGTAGGAAGAGTGAAGTTTCACCAAACGTTGGTGCGTCTGCCGCTTTCGTTACAGAAACAACCGGTTTGTCAGCTGAATCGCTTTGCTCATGAATTGCATTTAGAACGAAGGTGTATTTGCCTGTTTCAGTAACGGACAATGCACAGTTACCTTCAGTACCCAAGTCTAGAGATCCAGAAGCTTGTTCTGCGTAATCACAGCCAAAGTTTGGTGTACCCCAGCTATCATCAGCAAACTTAAAGCCGTAATCACCAGCTTCAAGTACACCCGTTACCGAGTACATACCGTTGCCAATGAATGACATTTCCCATTCTTCTGATGGATTCCAACCGTTCATGTCACCACGAACATAAACCTTGGTTTCACCGTAAGGAGGAATGCTCGATACGTCTTTGTTATCTGTATCAACAGGCAGACCAGCACCTTGTGCGTTACCTTGAGGTTGTACAAATACCGCTGTTGTAAGTGCTGGAACCGTGAAAGTCTCACCGGAGAAGCTTGCGCTCTTAACGGTCATGTCAGCGGAGTTCTTCTGAACGTCATGCAGTTCGAAACCCGTCGCGCCCTCAATTTTGAAAGATTTCTCTTCTGCTGTTGAGTTCACTACCGCGACGATGGCGTCGTAGTTTGTATCTAGATCTGCACCAGCTGACGTACCGTCGTCAATAGACATCACAATCAAGCCTTCAACTTGGTCTTTGCCTACGTTGCGGAAATCAACGCGGTTCATGACCTCTTGAGCAGTATCTAAACGGAACAGTTCGCTTGAGCTACGGATAGTTAGTAGTTCTAGGAATTGTTGTTTAGTAAGTTCAATATCAGTCGAGTCTGGTTTTGCTGTGCCATCCGCAACGATGGTTTTGATTAGCTCCCAGTTCGCGCCGTCTTTGTCTTCACGAGGTAGGCCTACGTTCCAGTTGTTGTCGCTACCGTCGAAGTAAACACGGTTGAACCAGTCACCTGAATCGTAAGAGTCACGCTGCATTGATTTAGAGCGTAATAATTCTGAACCCATGTGAATGAACGGAATACCTTGACCAAGCATTACCGTAGATAGAGATACCGTTTGCATACGAGCGCGCTCAGCGGAAGAAGTGCCAGTCGCAATCTTGTAAGCGTTGTTGTCCCAAAGGGTTTGGTTATCGTGCTTAGATACGTAAGAGATGTTCTCAGAAGGCATCTTAGTGTAGCCCGCAGGTGCACCGTTGTAGTCTACGTTCTTACCAAGCTTCGTATCCCCTTTGTAATCGAGTAGAACGAATTCTGCTAGGTTGCCAGCCATGCCTAAACGAACGATATCTTGGTTGTGTAGACGACCGTTTACTGAATCTGCATCTGTCTTTGTTTCTTCGTTAGGGTACCCTGCGTTACCAAAGCCCTGGTTGAAGCGAAGTGGGTGTTTACCTTCAGAGTCCATGCCGCCATCGAATGGGCTACCACCACGGACCGCATCACGTAGACGGTCAGAGAAGGTGCCGATTTCTGTGCCAGCCATATTTAGCTGTGTTGCTTGGTCGAAGCGCGCGTTGTTCGCGACTTCACCGAAGTCCCAACCCTCGCCGTAGAACAGCGTATTAGGATCAACTTTACGTACTTGTTCTAGCGCGTACACCATCACGTCTTTTGGTTGGTGGCCCATCAAGTCGAAGCGGAAACCATCGACTTTGTAATCATCTGCCCACACAAGCAATGAGTCAACCATCAGTTTACCCATCATTAAGTTCTCAGTTGCTGTGTTATCACAACAAGTTGAGTTCTCAACGCCACCTGTGTTGACGTTTAGACGGTGGTAGTACCCTGGGACGATTTTATCGAGAACTGACTTGTCGTTTACGCCAGATGCGTTGGTGTGGTTGTATACCACGTCCATAACCAGCTTCAGATCCATTTTGTGTGTCGCTTGCACCATTTCACGGAATTCAAGGATACGTTTAGAACCGTTTGGATCAGTCGCGTAGCTGCCTTCTGGTACAGTGTAGTGGAATGGGTCGTAGCCCCAGTTGAAGCTGTCTAGCATGCGTAGATCGTTCATCAGAGCTTGTGCAGCACCTGTTGCTGGATCGTAGCTATTTAGGACATCTTCAATCACTTTTGCATCGTCTTCGGTTTCACAAACAGAGGCTTCAGGCTTAATGCCACATAGCTTGCCTACCGTATCCGTGATATCAACGCGTTTAGCTTCGTTTTCATCAACGGTTGCGATATCGAAGGCAGGAAGAATGTGAAGCGTTGTTAAACCAGCATCTTTCAGAGCTTGAAGGTGAGTAACAGATTCACGCTCAGCTTCCGTCAACGCAAGGTATTTGCCGTTTAACGATTCTGTGCCTTTCGTGTCACTAAAGCTAAAATCACGTAAGTGTGATTCATAAAGGACATGGTCTTCGTCTTTTTCAACCGTTGGGCGATCGTAATCATTCCAGCCTTGTGGTTGCAGGCTAGCACTGTCTAGATCCACAACTTGTGAGTAAAGCGAGTTTTCAGAAAGGCTTAATGAATATGGGTCAGTCACAAGGCGCGTTTCTACCACACCTGTTGTTGGGTGATAAACCTTCACTTCGTAGCGGTAGTATTTATTCAATGCATCGCTTTGCGCTTCAGAAGCCCAGATACCAGTAGTTGGGTTTTCTGTCATCGCAACGGTGGATTCTTCTTTCAAATCGGCATCGTAGATGATCAGGTCAACGTCTTGGGCTGTTGGTGCCCAAAGTTTGAATGTTGCTGCATTGCCTTCAACAATGGCACCAAGTTCCTGACCAATGGCGTTACCTGCGTCTGCATCTGCGAATACCGCATCAAGCACACCTGGCTTTTGGACTTCAGTGGCAGAGATAACATCGCCACTTGCGTTGTATGCCACCATCACGATTTGTGACTTCAGAATAGAGCGTAGCGTATCAGAATCCACATCAATGCCTGCGGCTTGTAAGCTCGCAAGGTGACGGAAACGAGATTTCAGTTCTTCAGACAGGTCTCCTGCTTTCGTCAACTCAACGGCTGTACCGCCAGAAATCTGCTTGTCTTCGTCCATCTTGATGTCGTTGGTTAAGCTGTAGAATAGCTTCATCGAGTCGGCGTTTGCTGCCGCTTCCCAAGCGATAGTGTCGGCATCTAACCAGTGTGCTTTCTGGCCATCAATATCAACAGGACGATCTGCAATTGGCTCATAGTAAAGCTCACTGCTGCCGTGGAAGCCGAATAGACCTTGAGACTCACCCAGTTTGGTTAACTCCACTTTAGAGTTCGCGCTGCCAAAGGCTTTTTCATCGCCTTTGTGCAAGATGAAGTTCATACACTCGTGTGGGTCTGATGCGTCAGGGTTCACTTTAAGTACGTAGTAAGCGCCGTAAGTTTCGCTGATGCCTTCGAACGGAAGCGGTGCTGCCCAATCCGTACCGCCGTCAGCGATCCCCATTGCTTCTAGGTCAGTACTGGTACAGCCTTCGCCATTCCAAAGGTGTAGGCCCCAACCGTCGTAATCACTTGCTGTTGAAGCCGAAGCAACATCGCGTTTGTAATAGATGACAACTTCGTTCTCTCCCGCAGGGTGAAGGCCGGAGCCAGGGTTCGTAGTGTCATCGCTAGAGCTGTCACTGCCACAGCCGCTGATCACTGCTACAGAAAGTAGAGGTAGCACGGTTTTGGCAATCGCTGATAATTTAAATGTTTTATTGTCCACGTTTACAAATCCATTGTTATTGAATTGAGAATAGATTGGGCAAGATGCCGAAAAGGAAATGTTCAACTAAATGCTAATACACTGAACTATCAGCAAAATGTGAGAGCAGGCGGTTAAGTTTTTTACAAGAGAAAATTTTCTATCACACTAGATTTTGTTCACAAATTAAATAATAAAACGAGCGCATAGTGAGATGTTAAGCACAGCCTAAAAATGTAAATTTCTATAGGAGGAGATCGGGGGGATGATAGGGGAGGAGAATGTCTAAGCCCCAAAACTGTGATTAGGTTCTATAAAAGTAAGGATGATATTTTTCTTTAAAAAATAAGTTTAGGTGATATTGAATAAATTGCCCTCACAGTAAAATTGTAAACTTCAGATTTTGCCTACATGGTCGTTATATAATAAAGGCGGTGTACAGTGGAATGATTGCTTTCACACCCAAATTAACAATTTTCTAGATTCCCCGAGCTACGGGAAATCCTTATGGGCCCTGACCTAAAAAGAGGCTATTTATGAGTAGTATGGGCATTGCCATTGTGGCAACTGGCCTTTCACTCGTCCTGATATTTGTGTGGATGATCTCGTTGTCGATGCGTAAGCAACGTCTCGAGACCGAGAGGAAAGCTCGTGAAGCGGCATACCGCAAAGCGTTGCAGAAGGCGCGAGAGCAAGAGCGTAAAGAACGTGCGTTTAAGGCGGAAACGGGGCATATCCCGACCATTCTTTATTTAGCAAAAGAAGCGGAACGAGAGAACATTAAACAGGCGCTCTATTGGTATGATAAAGCGGCCAAGTTAGATAATGTCACTGGTATGTACGGTGTAGTAAGACTTGCCGAACGTATGCGTGAAGATGTGATCTTAAGAGAGCAGGCAAACTTCTGGCGTACGGCTATTTCGGGCATGGAAGGCGATATCGATGCGAAATTCGCGACCGGAAAGGCGCTTGTGTTTGGGCGTGGTACTGAGAAAAACATTCCTAAAGGTCACCAATTAATCGAAGAAGCTGCCGATGAAGGCTGCATTCCAGCCATGCTGTATATGGGCGAATGGCAGTTGTCACCAGAAAACACATCAGGTCAGCGGGCTGATGCATTGTTTTGGTTTATGAAAGCTGCAGAGCAAGACAGTGCGGATGGCAAAATCCAAGTAGGTCTATGCTATCTCAATGGCATTGGTACTGAAAAAAGTATGGTCAAAGGCTGTTATTGGTTAGAAAGAGCGGCGGAAAGCGGCAGTGCTGAAGCCATGTTCCATGCAGGTGAAGCGTGGAAGGACACTGGTAAAACCGGTAACGCGATTGCTTATGTTTGGCTATTTTTGTCTGCTAACATGGGCTACGAGCCAGCACGTGTAGTAAGAGATGAAGTCGCCAGTAACATTGGGGTTGATGTTGTGGTCGGTTTGCAATCTATTGCGAAGCCACTACAAAGAAAGTTGGCTTCTGGCGTGGTGAAAAAGCACTCAATCATCAGAGCCTTAAACAAGGTTTACAAGCGTGAGCCATATTTCCCTGGAGAAGAAGAACTGAACGAGTTGCTTAATGAAGAGCATCATGAAGAAGTAAACGTACCTGATGGGATGCCAGAGTTAAACTTCGAAAGCGAAGTGTCCGCACAACAAGAATTTGCGCCTCCACCAAAACAACCTTCCAAAGAAGTGCTCGATTTTACGCAAAACTTCTTACAGCCACAGAATCTCAACAAGCCTCATTCGTGAGGCTTTTTTATCACTCAAATTCTTCTTTACTCTATCGATTGCATAATTGTTGGGTGATCTTTATGCAAAGCTTCAACAGAATTTTACCTGCCATCAATCTATTCTTATATAAAACGACAAATAGAGGGAAATCCCCCCTTGCTGCCAATACATGAATTAAGCTCCAATCCGTTATTATTGATTAGCTCGTACTATAGCTATGAAAATAATTTTTTAGCCTAAATTGTGTTTTTCTAATGACACTCATTACTTTAGTTAATATTTGGTATTAAGTTTTATATTACTAAATCTTAATTTCTATTTTTGATTTCAATTAGTGTCTGTTGATCTTTAACTAAATTAAGCGCAATATACCCAAAAATAAAAATAGCGCACACTCTGCGTATAAATACAGTAAGAAGCAACCTGTTATTATCCTTTTTAACATAAAGGGGCCACGTCATGCTCTTTTTATGTCCATTAGAGATTTGTGTATGTTGAGAATCATTAGTGCAGATAAGTTCATCTCTTCAAGGTTTATCTTGGAATACAGCAAAGTGGAGTTTGCATCTTTGTTGGGTGTTTCCGTAGCTAAGATAACCAATATCGAGAATGGCAAATCTTCGATTCCCCCGGTGTACGATTACGCCATCAATCATTTGCTCAGTGAGCATCCGTTTAAAGATAGTGCAGTGGACGCCTTGTGCTCCCATGAGACACTTAACTTCGCTCGTCGTGTTGATGTAAACAGTAAGGTTCAGCGTCTTTCTTGTAAGCGCTGTGACAGTCGAAGGTTACACGTTATGGCTGGTATGAGTGGTTTGTATTTTGTCGAATGTATGGACTGCAAGCACACCATGTATTCGTCAGGTAATGCGGTGAAACGGTATCAATTGTGGTCAAATAACGGCGTTAAACTCGATAGCCATTTGTTCGATTAGACTTGATCTCTACGTTTGTCGAAGAAAGCACCAAAGAAAAAACAATAACGTGAAAAGCCATCAGCAGAAATGTTGATGGCTTTTTGTTTATGGTTTATAAATTGTTAAATATAAGCGTGTTTATTGTGTTTGTTATTGCTAATAAATCAATCCTGTCAAATATAGAGTGATGAAAATCGCAAAATTTTATTTTCTTTTGATTCCTTTTTTAATAATAACTGGTGAGGTCACATAATTCTTCACCTGAATTCAATTTAAACCAAAATTCAATATCATTGGCTTATTGAAAGGAAAGTGATAAAGATCGCGAAATTTTATTTCGAGAAAATAAGAGTTATAAATATGAACGAATAATCACGAAATTTGTTTTTTTAATTTTAAATGTTAAATTCATTTGTAATATCTGTCTTATCGTTTTTACAGAACAAATAAGAGATATTTCAATGAAACGTTTAATTATCGGTGTTAGTAATTACATGCCAGAAGACTTCAGTTTATTATCTGAATCTTTGGATGAACAATTTAACCGAACTTTAAAACCGCTAGAGCATGTCGAATTAACTGACGTTGGCGCTGCAATTATTACTTCTTCAGATATTAAGGCTGGTCTGCACAAAATTATTTCTGAGACGGGTTATGGTATCCCGGTCTTCTTAGTAACAGATGAAAATCCGGTCTCCGCCGACGATTATGTCTGGTTAACCGGTGTTATTGATCTAGAAAGACAATCAATTGAATACTACGGTCGTCAAATCAATGAGGCGGTGACCAAGTACGAATGCCGCCTATTACCGCCTTTCTTCAAACAATTGACTCACTATGTGGAAATGGGCAATTCTGCATTCGATTGCCCAGGACACCAAGGCGGTCAGTTCTTCAAAAAACACCCAGCGGGTAAACAGTTCTACGATTTCTTCGGTGAAAACCTATTCCGCAGTGACTTATGTAACGCGGATGTTGATTTAGGTGACTTGCTGATCCACGAAGGTTCTGCTCACCAAGCTCAAGCGTACGCAGCAAAAGTGTTCAACTCCGACAAAACCTACTTCGTACTCAACGGTACTTCGGCTTCAAACAAAGTGGTTTGTAACGCGTTAGTGACCGAGGGCGACTTGGTGATGTTTGACCGTAACAACCACAAATCAAACCACCACGGTGCGTTAATTCAAGCGGGCGGTACGCCAGTTTATCTAGAAACGGCACGTAACCCTTGGGGCTTTATCGGTGGTATGGATGAGCACTGTTTTGATGAAGAATACATTCGTGCTCAAATTGCGAAAGTATCACCAGAGCGTGCGCGTGATGAACGTCCATTCCGTCTTGCGATCATCCAATTGGGTACTTACGACGGTACCATCTACAACGCACGCTACGTGATGGATAAGATTGGTCATCTTTGTGACTACATCCTATTTGACTCTGCATGGGTAGGCTACGAGCAGTTCATTCCTATGATGAAAGACTGTTCTCCATTGCTACTGGATCTGAAACCAGAAGATGCGGGTGTGATCGTGACTCAGTCTGTTCACAAGCAACAGGCTGGCTTCTCTCAAACCTCGCAAATCCATAAAAAAGACCACCATATTAAAGGTCAGGCTCGCTACTGTAACCACAAACGCTTCAACAACGCGTTTATGATGCATGCGTCAACCTCACCATTCTACGCGCTGTTCTCTGCTCTAGATGTGAACGCGAAGATCCACGATGGTGAAGCAGGTCTACGTCTATGGCGAGATGCAGTTAAGACAGGTATCGAAGTACGTAAAGAAATACTGAAAAGCTGTGAGCTGATCCGTCCATTCATTCCGGATGAAGTTGAAGGCCAGCCATGGGGTAGCTACGACACCGATCTTATCGCAACCAATAAGAAGTTCTTCATGTTCGAGCCAAATGCAAGCTGGCATAAATTCGAAGGCTACGGTGAAGGTCAGTATTTCGTTGACCCTTGTAAATTGCTATTAACCACAGCTGGTATTGCAGAAGATGGTAGCTACGCAGACTTTGGTATTCCTGCAACGTTATTGGCTAACTTCCTACGCGAAAACGGCATCATCCCTGAGAAGTGTGATTTGAACTCTATCTTGTTCCTGCTTACTCCAGCAGAAGATATGGGCAAGATCCGTCATCTTGTGGCGCAAATCAACCGCTTCGAGAAGTTCATTCGTGATGATGCACCGCTAAACATCGTGCTGCCTCGCGTTTATGAAGCAAACAAAGAACGCTACCGCGGCTACACCATCCGTCAGCTATGTCAGGAAATGCATGACATGTACAAAGAGCTGAATGTGAAACAGCTACAAAAAGCGATGTTCCGTAGCGAATACTTCCCAACCATGGTGCACAAACCAGATGTGGCAACACGCAAATACTTCCGTGGAGAGTGTGATTACTTACCACTTAAAGAAGCGGTAGGCCGTGTCGCAGCAGAAGGCGCGCTTCCTTACCCTCCTGGCATCATATGTGTGATCACTGGTGAGGTTTGGACACAGCACGTTGTCGACTATTTCTTGTCTCTAGAAGAAGGCATCAACCGATTCCCAGGCTTTGCACCAGAGATCCAAGGTGTGTACCTAGAAGACGTCAATGGCCGCACCACCGCCCATTGTTACGCCCTAAAAGATTAATCTACCCGTTCGCACCGTGCGTGAAAACCGCGGTGCGAACCGTTTATTCGTGGAGAATAATTTATGAGTACTGAAACCAAAAAAATGTCGGTGGTGCAGCTTACCATTCTGACGTTCATTAACATGGCTGGCTCGGGCATCATTATGCTGCCAAGTAAGCTAGCGCAAGTAGGCACCATTTCGATTTTGTCTTGGTTGATTACGGCTGCTGGCTCTTTGGCTCTCGCGTATGTGTTCGCAAAATGTGGTCGCTTTAGCAAACGTGACGGTGGTATGAACGGTTATGCGTCGTACGCGTTTGGTAAATCGGGTGCGTTTATGGCGGGTTGGACCTACGGCTTATCATTATTGATTGCCAATATCGCAATCGCCATTACCTGTGTCGGTTACGGCTCAGCGTTTTTTGAAGTGACTTTGTCGCCAGTAGAAACCTGTCTGTACACCATCGCTATCCTTTGGATTTGTACCTTCGCTAACTTTGGTGGTGCGAAGATCACAGGTCAAATCGGCTCGTTTACGGTTTGGGGCGTTATTCTTCCTGTCTGTTCTTTGGGCATTGTTGGTTGGTTCTACTTCAGCCCAACCATGTACATCGAAGCGTGGAACCCACACCACCTACCATTTGGTGAAGCGGTAAGTGCGTCGATCGCGATGACACTTTGGGCATTCCTAGGCCTTGAATCGGCTTGTGCAAACTCAGAAGCGGTAGAAAACCCAGAGAAGAACGTTCCAATCGCAGTATTGGGCGGTACGCTGATCGCGGCAGTGGTTTACATTGTTTCAACCAACATCTGTTCTGGCATTGTGGCGAACTCTGAGCTTGCTGCATCTACGGCGCCATTCTCAACGGTATGGACAGTAATGCTAGGTTCTACGGCAGGTAAAGTGGTTGCGGGCATGGCAGTGCTAGCTTGCGCGGGTTCACTACTTGGTTGGCAGTTCACCATCGCGTCGGTATTTAAATCGTCTTCAGATGCGGGCTTCTTCCCGAAACTGTTCTCAGAAGTTGATAAACGCGGTACGCCAATCAAAGGTATGCTTGCTATTACAGTCATTCAATCCGTCTTGTCGCTTATGACGATCTCTCCGACGTTGAACGAGCAATTTGAAGCATTAGTTAACCTTGCGGTTGTGACTAACGTTATTCCTTACATTCTATGTATGGGGGCGATTTTCATCATGCAAAAAGTGGCGCATGTACCTGACCGAGAAATGAAAACCACCAACATCATCGCTTTGGTTGGCTCTCTCTACAGCTTCTACGCGTTGTACGGCTCTGGCTATGAAGCCATGATGTGGGGCTCTATCGTTACCTTCCTAGGTTGGAGCGCTTATGGTCTGATTGCTTCTAAGCATGAACCGCTAGTGAACTAAGTTTTTTCAATCGAGCCTTCCCATACGCGGTGTGGAGGGCTCTTTTGTTTTTATCCATTTGGCAGATTAAGGACACAAAAGAAAGTTACTCGCTACTCGTAACGTGAAAACTCATTTTCGACAATTGGGGGACGAAAGATGATTAGCCAACCTGTTAAGATCGGTGACGATACCGTCGTAGTCATTCCAAGCGTGATCCTGAGCGAGCTCGGGATAAGGGAAGGGGACACCCTCGAAATTGCGCTCAATAAAGACAAAATGGAAATTAAGAAAATGGTACTGAAAACCAGCTCTCCAACCGATTCCAGCGAAGAAGGCTAGAATTGAGTTAGAGAATCTTGGTTTGTCGGATACACTACTGGTTTCGCAAATCTGGCGCTCGCCGCTGTCTTTGAACTATTGATAACAACAAGAAGAGGTCTGGTACTATGCAAGGTATCCTCTCTATACAATCTCATGTTTCTTTTGGTCACGCTGGTAACAGCAGTGCCGTTTTCCCAATGCAACGCATGGGTTTCGAAGTGTGGCCTATTCACACGGTTCAATTTTCTAACCACACCCAGTATCAAGAAGGCTGGACGGGTCGTGCGTTTTCGGCTGATGACATCAGCGAATTAGTTCGTGGTCTTGGCAACATTGGCGCGCTAGAGAAGTGCCAAGCGGTTCTGACTGGTTACCAAGGCAGTGCTGAGCAATGTCTGGCAGTAGAAGATACCGTCACTAAAGTTAAACAAGCGAATCCAGAAGCGCTTTACGTATGTGACCCAGTGATGGGCGCGCCAGACAAAGGCTGTATTGTGGCGCCGGGTATCGCAGAAAACTTGTTGAATCGTCTCATGCCAATGGCGGATGTGATCGTGCCTAACCAGTTCGAGCTAAGCCAATTTGCAGAGATGGAAATTCACACGTTGGATGACGCGATTAACGCTTGTCAGCGTGCGCTAGCAAAAGGCCCTAAAGTGGTGTTGGTGAAGCACCTTTACTGCCTGTCAGATGACAGCTTCAATATGCTGCTTGCGACACCAGAAGGCACTTACCTAGCTAAGCGTCCTCATTTTGAATTTGCCAAAGCACCTGTAGGCGCTGGCGATTTGATCTCGGCAATCTTCACTGCTGGCCTGTTGAAAGGTTGGACGCCAAAACAAGCGTTCCAACACTGTCACGATGCTTGCTATGGCGTACTTAACGCGACTTACCAAGCGGGTGAATGGGAACTTCAAACCATCGCAGCGCAACAAGAGTTTGTAGAGCCAAGTGCGCACTTCCCATTGGAAGAAGTAACACTCAGCCAAGCGTAAATTCAGGCTGTAAGCAGTAAAAAGGGAGCATTGAGCTCCCTTTTTGATTTCTATAGCCTGTTCTACACAACCACAACGTTAAGTCTGCCCTAACAGCGAGAGGTATCAACCTTAAAGCTGTGTCCATCAGCGCCTTTTCCATCTAAGCGGTAATACGCATAGCATTTGCCTACCATGAGCGCTTCTGGTGATTCGTCATTGCCATACCCAACCATGGAGTATTGATTGTTCTCGATGAAGACTAAATCTGTCTGTTTCATCTCATCGGTGATGGTTAGGTTATCGAAGAAGCTAACCTGCTCACCGCACTCACTTTGGGTTTCTGGGTAGCCATTGTAAAACTCTTGATACCCAGCAGCGGTTAAGACGCACTGGTCGGCCCCTTGGTCTTGCTTAAAGGCTTTCGCATTCTGATTGAGAATAGAAACGTGATACTGCATGTCGGCAAAGATTACTTGAATGGCGGCTGTGCGGGCATCAGAAGTTCGTTGATTGGAGTGATAAACGGCATACGCGGTTAAGCCTCCGAGCACGACAGCCGTTAGCAGCCACTCTTTTGACGAAAATCCAGACAACAATCTCATTGGTTTTTACCCTAAATACAACTCAACCATGCGCATAACAGGGCGGGATTCTACGCATGGTTTGAGGGAATTTTAAGGGCAAACTGCGTGTTTCAGAAAAACCTGACACAAACTTGAAGAACGATCAAATTATGAAGAGAGGAGCATATTGCTCCTCTTGCATTTAGAGTTAATTTGGTGTCGGCATTGGAATAAGGTTAGGCGATACAATCAGTTGAGCTTCCGTCGCTGCTTGTACCTCTTCAACGGAAAACTCCGGCGCGAGTTCGGCTAACATCATGCCTTTATCGGTGACTTCGAATACGCCCATCTCGGTAACAATCAAATCCACCTGACCCACAGCGGTCAGCGGTAAAGTGCAATGTTTGAGTAGTTTCGGATTGCCTTTCACCGAGTGTTCCATGGCGACAATCACTTTCTTTGCGCCGACCACAAGATCCATCGCGCCGCCCATTCCCGGTACCATTTTGCCCGGAATAATCCAGTTGGCGAGGTTACCACGTTCGTCTACTTGCAGCGCGCCAAGTACGGTTGAATCCACGTGACCACCACGAATGATGGCAAAAGAGTCGGCGCTGTTGAAATAGCATGATCCTGCGATTGCTGTAATGCTCTGCCCGCCAGCGTTGACCAGATCAGGATCGATTTCTGCCTCTGATGCGAGTTTATCGATGCCAATTAAGCCATTTTCCGCTTGCAGTAGTAGCTCGACGTCTTTGTCTACTTCATTGGCAACCAGCGTTGGTAGGCCGATCCCTAGGTTAACGATGTCGCCATCTTGCATCTCTTGAGCAACGCGCCATGCAATGCGGCGGCGAACGACTTCTTTATCTAATTGTGCAGTCATTAGTTGTCCTCCACTAAGATGTAATCGACGTACAAACTTGGGGTATGCACGGCTTCGGGTTCAATGTCGCCCAATTCCACAATCTGCTCTGGTTCCACCACCACGGTTTCTGCCGCAGTTGCCATTAAAGGGTTAAAGTTTTGAGTGGTTTTGCTGTAAAAAACGTTGCCTCGACGGTCAACTTTTGAACCACGAATCAGCGCTAAGTCGGCCTTCAGTGGCATTTCTAAGAGATATTGTTTGCCATCAACTTCAATTACGCGTTTGTTCTCTGCGACGATGGTGCCAAGTCCTGTTGGTGTTAGTACGCCACCCAAACCAGCGCCTGCACTGCGAATGCGCTCTGCCAATGTACCTTGAGGAACCAGCTCTACTTCAAGTGTGCCTTCGTTCATTTGCTTGCCCGTTTCAGGGTTGGTGCCGATGTGTGAGGCATACAGTTTCTTCACCCGTTTTTCCGCGATGAGTCGGCTAGAACCACGACCGGGTGAACCTGTGTCGGTACTGATTAAGGTAATGTCTTTGATGTCCTTTTTGATCAGCAAGTCAATCAAACGCTCCGGGGCTCCCGTCGCCATAAAGCCACCAATCATGATGGTCATGCCATCGTGTAGTAGGTCTCCAATTTGCTCTGTAGTGGCTGCTTTTTTCATGTTTTTCGTGTCCATGAGAGGCTCCTTCTAGCAACGTTTTAAAATCAACGCCGTGCCCATGCCGCCGCCGATGCAAAGTGATGCCAAACCGTAATCGCGGCGAGTGCGTTGTAGTTGATAAATCAAGGTGGTCACAATGCGGTTACCTGATGCACCGATTGGGTGACCCAGTGCAATGGCACCGCCACTTAAGTTACTGCGTTCTAGCAGCCACGCTTCATCTATATTGTGTTGCTCGGTAAGAGAGCGAACCACGCCAAGTGCTTGTGCAGCAAACGCTTCGTTAAGCTCAAAAACGTCGATATCTTCAATCGCCATTTCGGCTTTGGCTAAGGTATTGGCAATCGCAGACACCGGACCTAAGCCCATCACCTCTGGAGCGATAGCACCTTGTCCGTATTCGATGAGTTCAGCTATTGGCTTGAGGTTGTGGCGTTTCACTGCGCTTTCGGAAGCGAGCAAAATTGCGGATGCGCCATCGTTAATACCGGATGCATTGCCTGCGGTAACGCTGCCTTCTTTATCGAATGCAGGGCGCAGCGCCTGTAGACCTTCAAAGGTGCTGTCGGCTTTCGGATATTCGTCGTTCTTCACTTCGAATTGGCGCTTGCGATCCACAATGGTAATTGGCGCAATTTCTGCTTCAAAATGACCATTTTCTATCGCGCTGACGGCTTTACGTTGGCTTTGTAAGGCAAAGGCATCTTGGTCTTCTCGGCTGATTTGGAATTGCTTAGCGATGTTTTCTGCCGTAACACCCATGTGGTAGTTGTGGAAGGCATCCGTCAGACCATCTTTGATGATGCTGTCTTCTTGGAGTTGATGACCCATGCGGTAGCCGCGACGAATCTGGCCAGAAGAGACATAAGGTGCGTTAGACATGCTCTCCATGCCGCAAGTAAGCACTAACTCAGCATCACCCGCTCGGATGTGGCTTGCACCGTCCATAATCACTTTCATGCCACTGCCACAAATCATATAGAGGGTGTAAGCCGGAACGGATTCTGGAATTCCTGCTTTCATTGCGGCTTGGCGACCCGGCCCCATGCCTGTGCCTCCAGTCAGTACGTTGCCCACAATCACCTCGTCGATCTGTTCTGGGGCGATGTCCACTTGCTCCAAGGCTGCCTTGATGGCATGAGCGCCTAATTCCACACCAGACAATGACGCTAACGAGCCATTAAAGCTGCCAATTGGGGTGCGCTTTGCCGCCACAATAAAGATTCGTTCCATACCGCTGTTTACTCCGTAGTCGTTCTGTCACAACCAGTGTAGGAAGTGCGATGTGGTCGCGATATAGCCAGGAATTCAAAGCCGCTTTGCGAAAATGCAAAGTACAAACGAGGCGCAAATCACGAACTTTTACCCCTACCAATCTTAAGGTGAAAGGAAATCAACTTAGGAGAAAAACACATGCTTGATCGTATTGCTTGCGCCCCATGCTGCTGGGGAGTGGAAGAGGCATATCATGCGACCAACCCAAGCTGGGGAAAGGTGTTAATGGATGCGAGTGACAGTGGTTATCGTGGCATTGAGTTAGGGCTAGATGGCTTCTTCCCTGAAGATGCGGAACTGTTGAAAAGTGCGTTTCGTGTACGTGGATTGCAGATGTGCTCTGGCAAGGTACAAGTGCCATTTTGCGATTCTGCAAACATGTCTGCCATTTTGGAAGATGTCGATACCGTTTGTCAGCGTTTAGATGCATTGGGTGTAAAGAACTTACTGGTGATGGAAGGCATTCACGCGGAACGCTATGGCTATATAGGACAAAGCGTCACTGCACCGCGTTTGAAAATGGAAAGTAAACGAACCATGATTGCCAACCTTGAACGCATCATTAACGTGGCTAGCCAATATGGTTTGCGTTGTTTACTTCATCCGGGCATCGGTGGTTACATCAGTTATAAAGACGAGATCGATTTTGTCATGAGTCAGATTCCAGCGAGCAAACTTGGATTGTGCATCGATATCGGGCATGCATTTTTAGATGGGATGGACCCGCTGGGGCTTATCCGTCAGCACGGAACGCGCATCGAGCATATTCATGTTAAAGATGTGTCGACGGACAAATTGAGGTTAGCTATTCGCGATAAGTTGGAGTGGGTTGACGCATACAGCAAAGGGCTGATTACGCCACTAGGGGATGGTGATATCAAGCTACAAAAAGTGATGAGTGCACTTAAAGCGGCTGACTATCAAGGTTGGATCGTAGTCGAGCATGAACACGGTACGGCAGACGTGAGTCAGGTTTCGCGTGATTTAAAACGCAGTCGCGATTATCTCGCTCAGATTGTGGCGTAGTTCGATATTCGATTCTAAGAAGGTGACGATGATGCTCAGCGATCCTTGGTTCTATCTTTTGGCGATTCCTGCGGTGTTAATCTATGGCATTGGTAAAGGTGGGCTCGGTGGGGCACTGGGCATTTTGGCTGTTCCTATGATGGCGCTGGTGGTGCCGCCAACACAAGCCGCAGCGATTTTATTGCCCATTCTGTTGGTGATGGATGCCTTTGCGGTGCGTCATCATTATCGAAATGCCGATGTTCGAGTGCTTAAAACCATGCTGCCTGGGGCTTTGCTTGGCGTGGTATTAGCGGGCTTATTTCTGAGTATCACCCCAGAGTCGGGGTTGAAGAGCACCGTTGGCATGCTGTCTTTGCTGTTCTGTTTTCAGTATTGGCTAAGTGGTGACTCACCCTCTCAATCAGGGAAATTAGGTGCTTGGATTTGGAGTACTCTGAGCGGCTTTTCCAGTACTGCAATTCATGCTGGTGGCGGTCCAGCGAGTATTTATTTACTGCCATTGAAACTGCCTAAAATCACCCTGATAGCGACGATGGCGGTATTATTCGGCATAGTGAATGTAGCGAAACTCGTGCCTTACATTTGGCTTGGTGAGTTTGATTCGACCAACTTGATGACTGCGCTAGTGTTGATTCCACTCGCGCCTGTTGGCGTTAAGATGGGTGTGTATCTTTTGCATCGCGTCAGTCAGGAAAGAATCTATCAGCTCTGTTACTTGTTCTTGTTTCTTTCAGGCGCCAAGCTGACTTACGATGGCGTCAGCAGCTTATTGTTTTAAATCCAATCCGTCTTAACAAGGGGTTTTTAATAAGAACTCTTTGAACTTTATCGCCACTGGAGATGCAGTTTTGGGTGAATGATAGTACAGATTCAAACTCCAAATACTGGTCTCATACTCTTCCAATAACGGTACTAACTCGCCTTTATCTACTGCTTCTGTTGTGACAAATTGCGGTAAGTACGCGACGCCTGCACCCTTTAAGGTGCCACTGAGCAACAGGTCACTGTCATTCACTTCAATAGTTTTTGGCACTTTCAGCACCATGTTTTCCATTCCTTGACGGAAGATCCAATCATTGCTGCCTGTCAGTGTGGTTGCAATCAAGCAAGCGTGGTCTCTTAGTGCTTCTGGATGCGTAGGCAAGCCATGCTTTTCAAGGTATTGAGGCGAAGCCACGACGATAAATGGGCACTGCATCAGCTCACGTTTCACCAGTAATAAATCTTTTTCGCGGTAGCCTTGGAAGCTAGCGTTAGCGCTGATCATCAGGTCACAAGTACTGGCATGATCCAATGCCCAAGGAGTGACGTTGATGTTGAAGGTCACCTTTGGGTTAAGCTTGGAATAATCGGCGATTTTGTCCATCAGGTAGTGATTGGCGTACACGGGCGTGCACGCGATGTTGATATGACCTTTTTCGCTGTCTTGGAAGTCTTCTAATTTGCGGCTGATACGCTCGGCACTGTCAACAAGAGGAGAGAACTCTTCATATAAGGTTTGGCCTGCTTGAGTGGCCTCCAATAATCGGTTCGAGCGGTGGCATAGGGTAGTACCGAAGTGTTGTTCCAGCTCTTGCAGCCAGCGACTTCCAGCGGAGACTGAAATATTGAATTTGCGCGCTGCGGAGGAGATAGACCCAGAGCGGATCACATAGACAAAGAACGCCATTTTATCGAGCATGAGGTTTGCCTCCAAAAGCAAAAGGGAACAAGTGCTAACACCTGTTCCCTTTGTAAAACATTAAGTTATCTTATGCACGTGCTTCAGTCGCAGTTCCAGATACTTTTTTACCCAGTTTTTTCGCCATCGCTTCTTCCATTTTCTCCAAGCTGACGCCTTTGGTTTCAGGCACATACTTGACGACCACGAACATACAAATGAGCGACAACACACCGAATAACCAGAAGGCAAAGGCACCGTTGAAGTTCTCTTGTAGGTAGGCGTTTTCATTGAACATTGGGAATGACTGCGTCACGATAAAGCCAGTAAACCATTGTGCACCGACCGCGATAGCCATGGCACGAGAGCGGATACTGTTCGGGAAGATTTCTGAAATCATAGTCCAACATGCGCAGCCCCAAGAGGTCGCGTAAGACACCACGTACAGACAAAGTGCGAATAGCGCCGCGTAACCTTCCGTTTGCTGGTAAAGCACGTAGCCAACGATGAACATACCGAACGCACAGCCAAAGGTGCCGTATTTCATCAGTGGCAAGCGGCCGACTTTATCGATCAGGTACATACCCAAAGCGTTACCACCGATAAATACGATACCCACGAACGTGGTTTGGAATAGCGCGTTTTCAGTAGAGCCTGTGATTGGTTTTAAGATCTCCGGAGTGTAGTACATGATCACGTTGATACCGGTTAGCTGCTGGGCTGCCGCGACAAACGTACCGATAACCAAGATTGCGAACAATAATGGCGAACGCAGGCTGACCTTGTTCTTCTTCGCGCCATGACTTTCTACTAACGACTCTTGGATCTCTTTGATCAAGCGGTCCGCGTGTTTCGGGTTAGAAATTCGAGAGAGAGTATCTTTTGCTTCGGCGACTTTGCCTTTTAGTACCAGCCAACGTGGAGATTCTGGGATGAGGAACAACAACATTGCGAAAAGCGCGGCAGGAATTACTTCAGAGCCGAGCATCCAACGCCAGCCCATGTCTACTAGCCAAGCTTCTGACATGCCTTTTGCGATGAGGTAGTTAACGTAGAACACACCAGTCTGGCCAATAACTGCCGATTGCTGGAACATGCTCACTGCGCGACCTCGATAATCTTTTGGCGCCACTTCTGACATGTACATTGGCGATACTACACAAGCAAGGCCAACGGCGACCCCGCCGACGATGCGTAGAACAGTGTAGAAGGTGAAGTCGGTTGCGAGGGCGGAGCCTATAGCGGAAATAATGAAGAGGATGGCGGCGATAAAGAGGGTGTTGCGTCGACCGTATTTAAGGGCTGCCCAACCTGCGCTTACTGCGCCAATAATACTCCCTAGTACAACGCTGGATACGGCCCAACCGGTTTGTGCTGCTGACAATCCGAAATATTCACGGATTGGTCCAATTGCCCCAGAGATAACAGCAGTGTCGTAACCTAATAAGATGCCTCCGAGTGCAGCGATACAACAAATCCTAATGATGTAGGCGAGGTTGTGCTTTCGAGCTTCGGCCTTGGATGTAGCTTCCATTGTTTTTTCCTTTATTAGATCCCCAATCCTTCCCTTAACCATCGAATAAGAGCCAGTTGGGTAGCGGCCAATACTCCGCTTTGTAGGGTACGAGTATTGGATATCTATATTGCCGACTTGTTGTGTTTATTAGATGTATGAAAATTATTTTTCATTTGTCGGTTGGTTTAATCATATTTACTCTTTTGTTATTCGACTAGGTGTCTGTTCGTTTTTTATCCTAAAGTGTTATCCAAATCAAATAATGAAAAACATTTTTCATTTGATGAGCTTTATTTAACTTGATGATTTTAAATGATAAATTGTAAACTAGATCCAGATCATACTCGCTTGAAAGGCACGTGGCTATTAGCTTTTTTCATGATTTAACAATTTGATAACATCGATTGCTTTGATTGAAAAATATTTTTCAATTTGTCTTTTTTTCGCTAATGTAATTTCCAGTGAAACGAAATTGGTGAAAGAAAAGCATCGATAAAAACACGCTTTTGCTTCACGACATTTATTAAATAACGCAAACATTGTCGGAGAATAAAAATGAGCAACGTGCAATATGGAATTAGCCCACTGACTTGGACCAACGATGATATGCCTGAATTAGGCGGCGATATCCCATTGGAAACGTGTCTAAGTGAAATGGCAGAAGCTGGTTTCACTGGTACAGAGCTAGGTACTAAGTACCCACGTGAGCCAGAAGTTCTAATCCCTCTACTAGAAAAACATGGCCTAGTGCTCGCTTCTGGCTGGTACAGCGGCAATCTAATGAAGCTGACTGCGGAAGAAGAAATCGCAGCGATGCAAGAGCACATCAAATTGCTTAAGGCTGCTGGCTGTAAAGCAATGGTGTTCGGTGAAGTGAGCAACACGGTTCACGGCGACATCAACACGCCACTTTCTCAACGCGTGATCCTTACTATGGATGAGTGGAAAACCTACTGCGCGAAACTCACTCAAGTTGCGGAATACCTTCTAAACGAGCACGACATCAAGCTGTCTTTCCACCATCACGTCGGCACCATCTGTGAAACGGAAGATGACATCAACATGATGATGGAATTCACCGGCGAAGCCGTTTTCCTAACCCTAGATACAGGTCACATCACTTACGGTGGTGGTAACCCAGTGACCATGATCAAACGTTGGGGTCACCGTATTGGCTACATGCACTTTAAAGATCTGCGCCTAGAAGTGATGAAAGCCGCGCGTGATGCAGACAAATCGTTCCTAAACGCAGTGCTTGATGGCGTATTCACTGTTCCTGGTACAGGTGACGTGGATTACGACGACGTATTCGCAGCACTGAAAGAGCGCAACTACCAAGGCTGGTTGCTGGTTGAAGCAGAGCAAGACCCAGCGAAAGCGCACCCATTGACGTACGCGAAAACCGCTTACGAGAACATCACAGGCTACGCGAAGAAATACGGCCTATAAGAGCACAAGCAAGGAAGGGGAGATTCGTCTCCCCTGTATCAAGCCACGGAGACAACGTGGCTACAAAAATGATTGATACTACCGGGGAAGACAATGAAAACTGTACGCCTAACTGTTGCAGAAGCGCTAGCTCAGTACCTAGCCGCACAAATGATTGAAATTGATGGTAAAAAAGAACAGCTGTTTGGTGCGGCATTTGCCATCTTTGGTCACGGTAACGTGACGTGTTTTGGCCAACAGCTAAAAAATATCGAAGACAAAATTCCGACTTGGCGTGGTCAAAATGAGCAGTCGATGGCGACAGCGGCAATCGCATATGCCAAAGCGAACTTACGTCGTCGCATCGGCATCGCGACCAGTTCAATTGGTCCGGGTGCAACCAATATGGTTACCGCAGCAGGTATCGCGCACACAAACCGCTTACCAGTGCTTTTGATTTCTGGTGATGCTTACGTTAGCCGTCTGCCAGATCCTGTGCTTCAACAGCCAGAGAATTTCTACGATCCTTCTATCACTTGTAACGATGCGTTCAAACCGCTAACTCGTTACTGGGATCGCATTATCTCGCCAACGCAATTGATGCACTCATTGCCTCAGGCAATTGACACCATGCTTGACCCAGAAACCTGTGGTCCTGCGTTTATTGGCTTACCACAAGATATTCAGGGCGTGGCTTACGATTTCCCTGAAGTCTTCTTCCAAGAAAAAGTGCACCGCATTCGTCGTCCAGAGCCAGAAGTGGCAGATCTAGAAGATGCAAAAGCGGCGCTGCTTAGCGCGAAACAACCTTTGGTTATCTCTGGCGGTGGCGTGCATTACTCACTAGCAACGGACGAGTTGGCTGCCTTTGCGAAAAAACACAACATCCCAGTGGTTGAGACCATTGCTGGTCGCGCCACGATGCTGCAAGACAATCCTCTAAACGCAGGTCCAATCGGCGTGACCGGTTCAGACTCTGCAAACTACATGGCAGCGCATGCGGATGTGGTGTTGGCGGTGGGTACTCGCTTACAAGACTTCACGACGGGCTCTTGGTCGGTGTTCAAGAACCCAGATATGAAGCTAGTTACCATCAATACCGCACGTTTTGATGCCATTAAACATCGTGCTATTCCAGTTAAAGCAGACGCAAAACGTGGCTTAGTTGAGCTGTCTAACCTACTGGGCGATTTCCGTAGTAGTGACGAGTGGGCGGCAACGGCGAAAGCGCAAGCAGATGAATGGAAAGCCGTGGTGCATCGTCGTACTCATCCTCAACCAGGCGACCTACTCGACGGTACGTCTTCTTATGCAGAAGTGATTGGCAAGCTCAACAAATCTATGCAGCCGGGCGACACCGTACTTACGGCAGCGGGTGGCTTACCAGCAGAGCTCGCGATGAACTGGCAGAACTACCAAATTGGTAAGTTCGACATTGAATTTGGCTTCTCTTGCATGGGCTATGAAATCGCAGGTGGCTGGGGCGCGAAAGTTGCGAACCCAGATAACGATGTGGTTGTGCTCGTCGGCGATGGCTCTTACCTGATTCAAAACTCAGACATCTACTCGTCAGTTCTGACGGGTCACAAGATGATTGTCGTGGTATGCGACAACGGTGGTTTCGCGGTGATCAACAAGCTGCAAAACAATACGGGTAACGAGTCGTTCAATAACCTATTGGAAGATTGTCGCCGTCCTGATGGCGAGGTGGCTCGCGTGGACTTTGCTAAGCATGCCGAAGCGCAAGGCGCAATCAGCGAGAAGTTGACCTCAATCGACCAGTTTGATGACGCATTCCAACGTGCTAAAGAAGCCGACCGTACTTACGTGATTGTGGTTGACATCGACCCAGTATCGCCAATGGCTTGGTCTAAGTGTGATTGCTGGTGGGAAGTGGGACTTCCTCAAGTGACACGCAATGACGACACCGCTGAGAAAGTGGCGGCATGGGAAGAAGGCAGAGCAGCGCAACGCGCCGGCGTTTAAGCCCAAACCGATTTATGTATCAAAACATCCAGCTTTAAAACAGATTTCAACAATTCGATTTATAGGCTCTTAAGTAAGAGCCTATCAAGGAGTCAAACATGTTTAATGAAGAACGTCATTTTGAGCAACCAATCCGTTGGGCAATGGTCGGCGGTGGTCGCGGCAGTCAGATCGGTTACTCGCACCGTAATGCGGCACAGCGCGATGGCTTGTTCAAATTGGTCGCTGGTGCATTCGATTTGGATGCGGATCGTTGCCGTGATTTCGGTGAGAACTTAGGTCTAGATGGCGACCGCTGCTACGCAAATTACAAAGAAATGTTTGAGAAGGAAGCGCAACGCGAAGATGGCATTCAAGCTGTTTCAGTCGCAACGCCAAACTCAACTCACTACGAAATTTGTAAAGCAGCACTGGAAGCCAACTTGCACGTTGTGTGTGAAAAACCAATCACCTTCACGACGGAAGAAGCAGAAGAACTCAAACAGATCGCAGCAGAGCGCAATCGCGTGATTGGCGTGATGTACGGTTACAGCGGTTTCCCAATGGTTCAGCAAGCGCGTGAAATGGTGAAGCGTGGTGATCTGGGTGAGATTCGTGTTGTGAACATGCAGTTTGCTCACGGCTTCCACAACGAAGAATACGAGAAAAACGATCCAGGTTTGAAATGGCGCGTCAGCCCAGAAGTCTCAGGTCCAACTTATGTTCTGGGTGATGTGGGTACGCACGCTTTCTACCTGTGTGAAGTGATGACAGGGCTTGAAATCGACCGCCTGTCTTGCATGCGTCAAAGCTTCATCCAGTCACGTGCTCCGCTCGAAGATAACGCTCACATCATGATGCAATTCAAAGATGGTGCGGTCGGTACGCTTTGGGCATCTGCAGTGAATGCAGGTTCGATGCACCAACAAAAAATCCGCATCGTCGGTTCGAAAGCGTCCATCGAATGGTGGGATGAGCAACCAAACCAACTTCGTTTTGAAGTCCAAGGCGAAGCACCACGCATTCTTGAACGTGGCATGGGCTACCTATACCAAGATGCTCCGGGTGTGGCTTCCAACCGTGTTGGTGGTGGTCATGCCGAAGGTTACTTCGAATCATGGGCGAACCTATACCACCGTTTTGCGTTGGCATTCGATGCGGCTGACCGTGATGACCAGCAAGCGCTATCTGAAATTTGGTTCCCAGGTATCGACGCAGGTATCGAAGGCGTGCGCCTATGCGAGAAGTGTGTGGAATCTGCAGACCAGAACGCCGCTTGGGTTGAATACAAATAATAGGAACAGACGATGACAAACATTGCACTTGAAACAAATCGACCATTGGATGCCATCGTTTTAGGACGTGCGGGCGTAGATCTCTACGCTCGCGAAGCTAAAACCGACATGGCAGATATCTCTGGCTTCAACAAATTCGTTGGCGGCTCAGCAGCAAACATTGCGGTGGGCATTGCCAAGTTAGGCGGTAAGGTCGGCTTTATTGGCTGCGTGGCTGACGATGCATTCGGTGGTTACGTTAAAGGTTACATGACGGAGCAAGGCATCAACCTTGACGGTATGAGAACCGATGATTCTGGTTCGCGTACTTCGGTGGCATTCACAGAGATGAAGCCAAAAGATTGCACCGTGCTTATCTACCGTAACAACGCATCGGATTTGACCATCAAGCCAGAAGAGATCGACCCAGCTTACATCGCTAGCTCAAAAGTCTTGGTGGTCACGGGAACGGCATTGTCGGAAAGCCCAAGCCGTGAAGCCACTTTGATTGCGATGCAGCATGCGCGCCGCAGCAATACCTTGGTGGTGCTGGATGTCGATTACCGTCCTTACTCTTGGCGTACGGACACCGATGCTTCGATTTACTACGGTATTGCCGCGGGTCTTTCAGACATCGTGATCGGTAACCGTGAAGAGTTCGACATGATGGAAACCGTCATTGCTCCGGGCAACACCGATGATGACCAAACGGCGGCTCGATTCCTCACGGAGAACACGCAAGTGGTGGTGGTGAAAGCCGGTGAGCATGGCTCGAAAGTGTACGACCGTGCTGGTCATAAGTTCGAGCAAGGCATTTTCCGAGTAGAAGCCAATAAGCCATTTGGCTCTGGTGACTCATTCGCCGGCGGTCTGATTTGGACGCTAGTTACGGGTGGTTCGTTAGAAGAGGGCGTACGCAACGGCACGGCTGCAGCGGCGATTAATGTCAGCGGTCACAGTTGCACAGAAGCCATGCCAACCAAGGAACAACTATTCGATTTTATTGAGACGCGAAGTTAAGCACGGTTTGGTGCTTTCGGGCACCACATTGCTGCGCGTTTGGTCTCCCGGGCCGGTATGTCACTTGAGGGTAACCAAACAGTGCGCGTACACACCATCGTGGCCCGGCTTTTTTGTTAAGCCACTTTCAGAAGGATAGGACAGTCTCGTTATCAAACGAACTGTGAGGAGAAAAGAAAAATGGGAAAACACATTCCACCATTTGATAACAAGAATGAACCAATTATTGGTGCGAACGACGAAGTAACACCGCTATGTTACTTCAACCAAGTGTTCTTGAATCAGAACGAAACCTTTGACCATGTCATCGAAGGGTATGAGTCTGTCATCGTATTGGCTGGCGGTACTTGCAGCATCACCGTAACGAAAGACGGCGAGAGCGAAACGTTCGACAACATTGGTAAGCGTAAATCAGTTTGGGACGGCAACCCAGAAGCGGTTTATGTACCACTTGGCTACCGTGCGACCATTCAATGTGTGAGCGACAAGGCTGACGTCATGATTGCGGGTGGTAAGTTTGAAGCGTCACTGGAGCCTTTCTGTGTCCGCGAAGAGACCGTGGATATGGTTCAGTACGGTTCAGATGACACCAAAACACACCGCAAGATCAAACACGTGCTGGGTCAATCCAACGCAGATAAACGCGGTCGCTTATTGGTGAGTGAGCTATTCACCGTTGGGGCTGGTGGTTGGTCTGGCTTCCCTCCACATAAGCACGATGAAGATCGTGTTAAGCCTGACGGTAGCAAAGAAACCCTTTACGAAGAAGTGTACCAATTCCGCTTCAACCCAGACTTCGGCTTTGGTGCGCAGTTCCTATATGAGCACGAAGACGACTTTGGTCCGGTTTACCATGTGCGCACGGGCTCAGTGATTGCCATCGACAAAGGCTATCACCCAAGTGTGGCTGCTCCGGGTTACGAAATGTATTACTTCACCATCATTGTTGGCAAAACAGAGAAATCTTTGATTCAGCACTTCGATCCGCACCATGAATACCAAGTGGAAACGATCCCTGGCATCAAAGACATGATCGCGAAATTTAAGTAGGGGAATCATCATGTTGGTAAATTTGAATGACCTATTGCCGGAGGCTGCGGCGTCTAACTACGCTGTCCCTTGCTTTAATGTGTTCGGCTTTGAAGATGCACGTGCTGTTGTTGAAGCGGCAGAGCAAGTGAACAAACCTGTAATTTTAGCCTGCAACAAAGACGTAGTGGATTTTTATGGCGTAGAAACCGCTGCGGCGATGTTCCTAAATCTAGCGCACAAGAGCACAGTGCCTGTTGTGCTTCACCTTGACCACACTTACGAAGAAGACATCGTCTTTCGTGCGCTTAAAGCTGGGTTTAGTTCCGTGATGTTTGATGGCTCGCAACTGACGTTGGACGAGAACATTGCTCGCACCAAGAAAGTCGTGGAAGTGGCGCATGCGTTAGGAGCATCGGTAGAGGGTGAAATTGGTTCGGTGCCTTATGAAGAAGGTCGCGACCACATAAAATCTATCTACACAGAACCGGAAGACGCGGCGCGCTTTGCAGAAGAAAGTGGCGTTGATTGTGTCGCAATTTCTGTCGGCAACGTTCACCGCTTAACCGAGCCAACTTGTACTATCGATTTTGGTCGCTTAGACCGTATCGCAAATGCTGTGGCTGTGCCGCTGGTGATTCATGGTTCGAGTGGTATTCGCGATGAAGACATGCTCAAGCTCAAGCAAAGCCGCGTGTCCAAGTTCAATATTGGCACCTGTTTGCGTCAGGCTCTGGGTCATAATCTTCGCGATTACATGAATCAGGAACCACAAAAGTTTGACCGTATTTACTTCATGCAAAAGGCGATGCCTTATGTGAAAGAAGAAGCGGTACGAAACTTTGAATTATTATCTTAAAATAGCGGCCCCTTTTGTTACTATAAGGGGCCTCTATCTCCAAGCGTTCATTGATAGGAGAGCAGTATAACTATGGATGTTGAAGTGAAAGCACCTGCAGATTTAGACACACTAAAAGAGTTAATCGCAAAGCGTTACGACAGTTTGAGCGGGCGTTTGCAGCAAGTCGCGGATTTCGTAACTGACCAGCCGATGCTGGTGGCGGTAGAAACCATGGCGACCATTGCCAAGCAAGCCAACGTACCCCTGTCGACCTTGAGCCGATTCTCTAATGCGATGGGCTTTGATGGCTTCACTTCTATGCAAGTACTGTTTCGCGATCAATATTTAAATCGCCCGAGAGATTACAAAGAGCGCGTTCGTAAAGCTCGTGAGATGGAGGATGTCCCGCATGACTCGCCTCAAGCCATCTTCCAAGATTTCGGACACGCGAACATTGAAGCATTAGAACAGCTTCAAATGTCGGTCTCTCCTCAAAAATTGGAACGTGCAGTGGCTCTGATGGATGGTGCTGAAACCATCTACATTCAAGGTACTCGCCGCGCTTACCCAGTGGCTTTCTATCTTTGGTACGCCCTCATGAAATCTGACAAGAGTGTCGTGCTCTTGGATGATCACGGTGGCATGTTGTCTCCGTTAACTCGACGAATGAACGATAAAGACGTTCTGTTTGCTATCACCTTCAATCCATACGCGGAAGAAACCAGCCAGCTGATTGATGATGCTTGCAAAAAGAACGTGCCGATTGTCTGCATTACCGATAACCAAATGACGCCTCATGGCAGCAAAATGGATGTCTGTTTTGAAGTGCAAGAAGGCGAATTGATGGGCTTCCGTTCGCTCAGCAGCTCCATGTATTTGGCGCAGGCGATTGCGGTGAGTCTGATTTGTCGAGAAGTGAAGTAATTTCATCGCTCAGTAATCTCGAATAGGGACGCGATCCTGCGAGCGAATACGCAGTAAAGCGCGCAGATTTTTCCATACCTTTGTCCACTGATTAGGTGCAACTTAGCGGTTGTGCTGCGGGTTTGCTCGAGCTGAATTCGGCTTATGTCCTGCAATGTACAGGGCAATGAGAAGAGGTAAATCTGATGCGTTTTGCTCTACATGGCATGTGCTCTCTGCACAGCAATATTCTATCTGATGTCCGACTTGCCAAAGAAACTGGCTACCAAGGGCTCGAAATCCACACCGAAAAACTCTGGCGTTATATTCAAGCTGGCTTCACTGCTGAACAACTCAAACAGCGCATGGATGAGTTTGGCATTGTCCCAACAGCGATCGACATCATTGGCGCAGTTGAAGTGACAGATAAAGCCGGCCAACTTCAATTGTTCCAAGATTCAGAGACGTTGTGCCGTTTTGCGCAAGCCGTGGGTGCACCTACCATCCAGCTCAATGCTTTTGAGGCATTAAATGGCTTAAACAAAGAGCAAAACATCGAACTCACGGCGCAGAACATTCGCCAGATTGTCGACATTGGTAAGAGCTATGGTATCCGTTTCCAATATGAAGGCGCGGCTTGGACTCCAATCGCCAAGTTGGAAGATTACTTCCGCCTGTACGACGCCGTCGGCCGCGACAACTTTGGTTTTGTTCTGGATACATGGCACTTATGGGCATGTCGCGGGGCAACGTTGGAGCAAGTGGCAAATATCGATGCCGAGCTGATTTACAACGTGCACTTGTCTGACGGTAAGCGTCCTGCTCCGGGCGAGGCTTGGCCCGATGAGCGCGCTCTACGTGGTTACTTGTTAGGGCAAGGTGAGGTGCCATTAAAAGAATGGGTCGATGCGATTCGCCAAACAGGTTACGACGGCTTCTATTCTGGTGAATTCCTCAATGACCAACTGTGGGAAGGGGATTACTACGACATAGCCACAGATATGTTGGCGGGCATGAAGCGTCAATTCGATTAAGCGACACAGAAGGGAATTACTATGTTTAATATTGCTTTATTTGGAGCGGGTCGAATTGGTCAAGTCCATGCGGTCAATATCGAACGTTCACCAGAAACCACGATTTATTCGCTTATCGAACCTTATGAAGTCTATGCGGATCAGTTTTGTGCGCAGTATCCGCAGACAAAACGCCAAACCGTAGAAGAGGCGATGGCGGATGACGACGTTCATGCGGTGTGCATTTGCTCTTCAACCGACACTCATGCGGATTTGATTGAGCGAGCAGCAAAAGCAGGTAAAGCCATCTTTTGTGAGAAGCCAATCGACCTTGATTTGGGGCGAGTACGTGATTGCTTGGGCGTAGTAAATCAGCATCAAGTGCCTTTCTTATTAGGCTTCAATCGCCGCTTTGACCCGCATTTCCTGAGTCTTAAGAAAGCGTTGGATGACGGCCAAATTGGCGAACCAGCAAGCGTAATTATCACCTCTCGTGATCCTGCGCCACCGCTAGCACAATACAGTAAGTCGTCCGGTGGTATGTTCCGTGATATGACGATTCACGACCTCGACATGGCGCGGTTTATCTTAGGGGAAGATCCCATCGCGGTTACTGCACATGGCAGCTGCAAGGTAGATCCTGCCATCGGTGACGCGGGAGATATCGATACCAGTGTGGTGACGCTTACATTCCCTTCTGGCGCGATGGCGACGATTCATAACAGTCGTCGCTCTGGTTACGGGTACGATCAACGTCTCGAAGTGCATGGCGAGAAAGGTATGCTGCAAGTGGCGAATCTAACTGAAAATCTAGTCAGCCGCAGTACAGAAACAGGGCAAACAGGCGCAACACCGAAGTACTTCTTCTTAGAGCGTTATGAGCGTGCTTACGTGGCGGAATGGCAACACTTTGTTGAAGTACTGAAAGGCGAAGCGCCATGCTGCTCTGGCATAGATGGCGAGATTGCTCTGACGCTAGCGGATGCTGCGTTAGAGTCGATGCAAACAGGGAAGACGGTTCGTTTGTAAGTCTCCCTTAACAGGAAACAAAAAGGGGAGCCGCATTGGCTCCCCTTTCTATTTCCTACACCAAAGATGCGTAAATCTTACTGATGCTTAAGTCTTACTGAGTTTTTTGCTGTTCTGATTTGCAAACAGCGGCAGTGAAGATAACGTCTGTTGAGCTGTTTAGCGCTGTTTCAGCAGAGTCTTGAATTACACCAATGATGAAACCAACTGCTACAACCTGCATTGCTACGTCGTTTGAAATACCAAACAGACCACATGCCAGTGGAATCAGTAGTAGAGAACCACCAGCAACACCAGATGCGCCACACGCTGATACTGCGGCAACAATACTTAGAAGTACTGCTGTCATGAGATCAACTTCGATGCCCATAGTGTGTACTGCTGCTAGCGTTAGCGTTGTGATGGTGATTGCTGCACCTGCCATGTTGATGGTCGCGCCCAGCGGGATAGATACAGAGTACGTATCTTCGTCTAGGTCTAGCTTCTTACATAGGTTCATGTTCACTGGAATGTTCGCAGCACTTGAGCGTGTGAAGAATGCTGTTACGCCACTTTCACGTAGACATTGGAACACCAATGGGTATGGGTTTTCTTTCGTTTTGAAGTATACGATCGCTGGGTTAACCACTAACGCAATGATCATCATCGAACCTAGCAGTACCGCTAGCAGATGTGCGTAGCTCGCTAGTGCGCCAAACCCTGTTGTTGCAAACGTGGATGCAACTAGACCAAAGATACCGAATGGCGCAAGACGAATGATGAAGCGAACAATGTGAGAAACACTGTGGCTTAGATCTTCGAATACCGCTTTCGTCGTTGCTGATGCGTGGTGAAGAGCAAGACCAAGACCAACACCCCAAGCAAGAATACCAATGTAGTTAGCTTCTACTAATGCGTTTACTGGGTTATCAACCAGTTTGAACAACAAGGTTTGTAGAACTTCTGCGATACCTTGTGGTGGCGTTGCACCTTCAGCACCGGTTACTAGCGTTAAATTGGTCGGGAAAAGGAAACTTAGTAATACCGCGGTTAGTGCTGCAAAGAAGGTACCCGCTAGGTAAAGAACCACGATTGGGCGCATGTAAGTGTGTTGGTTTTTCTTTTGGTTCGCGATAGACGCTGCGACCAAAATGAACACCAAGATCGGTGCAATGGCTTTTAGTGCGCCAACAAAAAGGCTACCAATCATGCCAACACTTTGAGCATGGCTTGGAGAAATTGTTGCTAGTAAGATACCAAAGACGATACCGACGAGGATTTGGAGAACGAGGTTACCGCGAGCATATCGGGCAACGAGACTGTTGTGTTGCATACATCATTCCTGCAATGTGATGTCTGAGCAAGCGCGCAAAATTCAGTCATTACACGGCGTAACGTTCCTCGTAAAACAAGGGCTGAAGGTTGGAATTGCTTTGCTAAGACGTCCTGATTATCAATTATCCTGTTTTTATAAATTCAGCCATATTCTTGCTGAATATCACATATCTTAGCTTGGTAATATTTTGTGTCTAGTTTTAGTTTGTTCTTAGTTTAAATGTTTGCTTGATGTTGCTATTATTGGTCTTTTGTGTTGATTTGTGTCGCCAAGTATGAATGATGGTTTTTCATTAAGTTATTAAAAAAGGAGGCGTTAGCCTCCTTTGTTCTATTGATTACCTAAATACTACAACTTAGTAACCTTGTTGGCGTTTTCGCTTTTCTCCGACGACATTACGTACCATCTTTCCAAATTGCTTGCTTTGCGCTCGCTTCTTAGCAAGTGTCGCGCCGTTATGGGCTTGTTCGCGCAGTAACTTCTGGTAGTTAGTAAAGCGGCGCATCTCCAACGTGCCATCTTCAATCGCAGCTTGAACGGCGCAACCTGGCTCTGTTTGATGCTGACAATCACCAAATCGGCATTGCTCTGCTAATGCTTCGATATCAGAGAAGGTCTCACTAACGCCAGCTTCGCAATCGGTCAATTGGATCTCACGCATTCCTGGCGTGTCCATTAAGACGCCGCCAGAAGGTAACAAGTGAATAGAGCGAGAAGTGGTAGTGTGTCGACCTTTGCTGTCGTCTTCACGGATACCACCCGTTTCTTGTTCTTGTTCGCCTAGTAGCGTGTTCACTAAAGTGGATTTACCCACACCAGATGAGCCAATAAAAGCAACGGTTTGCCCTTCGCCGCACCAACTCATTAACTTGCTTACGCTCGATTCATCTAGGCCATTTACGCTTTCGACCATTAGCAATGGATCGAGCCTTTGCACCTGAGTTTTTAGTTCATCGACATCGTCACATAAATCGGCTTTGGTCAGCACAATCACGGGCTCAACATCGGCTTCATTGACCAAAGTTAAATAACGCTCAATGCGGCTGAGGTTAAAGTCGTGGTTGACTGAACAAACGATAAATACGGTATCCACATTTGCGGCGATAAGCTGCTCGGCAACCTTGCTGCCTGCGGCTTTACGACTGAATAAGCTGCGGCGTTCAAGTAAACGAGAAAACTGCTGTTGGTGGTTTAGTATCACCCAGTCGCCCACTGTCATGCTGGGTAGTGAGGCTTGGATAGGCAAATGGGTTTCACCTTGCTCGCTTACCACGACATAGCCACTGCGATGGTGAGCAATCACTCGCGCGAAGAGCGTGTCTTCGTAATCGTCTAACGTCAGTTGTTGTTGAAAAAACGGTTTCCAACCTAATAGCTTTAACGGGTTAGGTTGAGTAAGTAGTGTTTCACAAAAAGAATGTGTTTTATTCATTGTTGAATTATCCCAGACGCCACAAAGCGCCTTAATACAAATCGTATGAGGGTCTAATTCGCATAGAGCTGACCCCGGTGGAAACCGGGCAAAGAAGGGAGGTGCTGTGGCTTAGCCACGAGAAAAAGTTGGACGTTTACCCTTTCACTGCCCAGTTAGTGTTATTCATTACAATCATCATATTTCCTCTTCGTTGGTGAGTTAACGGCCGGAGTATAGCGGCTGTGATTCGAATCTTACAACTCCTTTGCGCTTTTTTAGAGCGATACGTGCTTTATTCGACGTTCTTCCATCTCTTGTGAATAAGTATTGGCTTTTACGCCGTAGATGATTTGGATATGTCGCTCATCGATGATCACCACACCATGCGCTCCATGTTCTTTTAATGCTTTTTGGTTCACGATAGCGGTGCTTTTTAACGTTAGGCGTAGCCTTGTCGCGCAAGCGCCCGTTTCGACCAAGTTATCCAAACCGCCAATGGCTTGTATCACGGTGTCGACATCTTGTTCCAGATTTGGATTCACTTGCGTCAGCATTTTGAAGACGCGAGAAAGGGCTTTTAACATGGCGAGAAACTCGTTTGGCAGCAAAGCCTTGTTTATATCTCAGCTGCGGCTGCTTAGCTCTGATTTAGGACACAAAATCATGCATTGATAGCTTGGTGAATACTGCTCAGAGAAAAGGGAGAGGAATAAAAAAGCTCCTCACGTTGGAGGAGCTTTGAACTGATTTGCCGAGCAACAATTAATGCTGATGCTCGTGCTTTTTCATTCCAGCCATGACTTTTTTAACCGGTGCGGTAAAGCTTTGCTTTTGACCATTGTCGTAAGTCACGGTGACTTCGATTTCGTCGCCTTCATTAAGCGGCTGTTTAAGGTCGAACAGCATGATATGCAGGCTGCCAGGTTTTAGCTCGGTGGTTTCTTTTGCTGTTAGTGTGATGTGATCTACTTGACGCATCTTCATCACATCACCTTCTTTAATCACATCGTGCAGCTCAACTTTGCCTGCTGCTGGTGTTTCTGCTGCAACGATATTGATGTCTTCTTGGCTTCGGTTAGCGAATGTCACGAAGACCGCGCTTGTCGTTGCGCCTGGCGCCATCGCTCGTGCGTATGGTTCATGAGGCATCACGTTTAAGTTTGCTTGAGCAAATGGGCTCAGAAGAAGGGCGGTAAGTGCCAGACTCTTGATGGCTTGTTTAGCTTTCATTGGTTTTTCCTTCTGCTGTCAATTTTGAAATCGCCTCGACAATTGGTGCAGGCGTTAGGGTATGAGGCACTTTGGTGATGAGTGTGCCGTCGGGCTTCAAGAAATAGAAATATGAGCTGTGGTCGAGAGTGTATTTCAGCTCAGAACCTTCGAGTTCCGTTTTACGGAAGATAACACCGTACTTGTGAGCAAGTGGGGTGGTGACATCCAACGGTGCTGACAGGCCTTCAATCATAGGGTGGAAGTAGTGCGCGTATTTGGCGGATGCATCGGCTTCGTCGCGCTCTGGATCAAGCGAGATAAACATCGGGCGCAACTGTGCTTTTTGCGCATCATCGATTTGATTGAGTGCGCCTGCTAGCATGGCTAATGAGGTCGGACACACGTCTGGGCAACGCGTAAAGCCAAAGTAAACAATGCGAATGCGATCATCGCTGGTATCGAAGATATCGACAGGTTTATCGCCTTCGCCGAACAACACACTTTGTTCGGTCGCGACTTGTTGTTTTTTCTCTACGTCTTTTTGTCCATCTAGATACGTTTTGGTACCAAAGCCGAGGACAAAAGCAACCACGAGAAAAAGAGACCAATTACGGCTCATATCAATTCCTTATCTTTGCATTTTGAGGGCTGGGTAGATGGTGTCTTTACCGTCGGAAAGCTCACCAACCCACGTCATCGAATCTTGTGTACAAACGGGCAATGTCACGTCGCCCACGAATTTACCCGGCGCCACTTTCTTCAGCATGAATTTTGGCTCGCCCATTTCCATTTCTCGACCAACCAAACTTAATACAAGCTGATCGGCTTCGCTGTCTTGCCATTCGACTTCGAGTTGAGCGGGGATCAGAGGTTGAGCAGTATCGACGCTAAGCGTCATCGCAACATCATGTTGGATGCAAGGTTCAGTAGAGAGGAAACAGTATTCATCGAGCGACTTAGGCTCGGGCGCTGAAGAGAAGTTTTTGATCAGGGTAGGCGCGTAAAAGCCAGCAACCAGTGCAACGGCTATCCCTGCGATTTGTAACACTTTCATTAAGATTCAGTATTTATCACTTAACATTGTCTGCATCCTAGCACAGATGGAATGTACGAAAACTCGTAACTTCAACAAATTGTGCGCTATCCCCATCTATTTGAAACCTATTGTTTGTAAAGCGTAAATAAAAAAGCGGAGCCAATGGCTCCGCTTCTTAAATGATGGAATAGTGGTTCAGATTTATTTGTTTGAATCCGCAAACTTTTCTAAACCAAGTACCAGTGCAATAGCAGCTAGCATCATGATCACGGCTAACACCAGTTGTGATGGTTGAGACGTGATGTGCTCAAACTCAAACGGTGACAGGTTTTGCTCTAGCAATGGCACTTGTTCACCTTTCGAGTTTGTACGCCATGTTAACGTCTCTTTCCAAGGCCAGATCTTCGGTAGCGTGCCGATCATCAAGCCTGTTAGGAACATCAAAGTTAAATCGCGGAATTTGCGCAGTAACCAAGATAACAGGTGAGAGAAAGACAATAGACCGACCACACAGCCAACAAGGAACAATGCAAGAATATCAACTTGGAACCCTTTCACTGCGCCTAGTACAGGAGCGTACATGCCGATCAACAGCAAAATAAAGCTGCCTGAGATGCCCGGTAGGATCATTGCACAAATCGCAATCGCACCTGCAAGAATGGTGTTGATTGCAGTTGGCTCCATGTGAAGTGGTTTTAGTACCGTGATGCTGTAGGCAAAGCCAATACCAATCAAGAGGGCAACAAAGCGAATCGCATCGCGTTTCTCTACTTGGCGAATGATGTGGTAGACCGACACCAAAATCAGGCCGAAGAAGAAAGACCAGATTGGAATTGGGTGGGTTTCTAGTAGCCAACTGATCAGTTTTGCCAGTGTTGCGATACTAGTGAAAATGCCCGCAAACAATGAAATCAGGAAGAAGCCGTTAATATGGTTAAATACGGCTTTGAAGCCATCTTTTTTCCAAATCGAGAAAAGTGATGGGTTAATACGTCGAATGCTTTCTAGCAGCGTGTCGTAAATGCCGGTAATGAATGCAATGGTGCCGCCTGATACGCCAGGGACAACATCAGCTGCACCCATGGCTATTCCTTTAAAGTAGGTGATTAGATAGTTCATTTCTCAAGTACTAAGTCATGTTGATGGCAGTGAGTATACAAACATTGATGTCAAAAAAGTATGAAATAGTGTTTCGGAAGAGTTCGAAATGATGGCTTATCGGAGAAACACAAACTCTATCGCGAGTTTGAACAAATAAAACAGAACGATAAGCGAGATTTAGCAATGTGAAGAGGGGAAATATAAAAGGCGCAACACTGTCTAAATCATCCTAACTAAACAATAAATATCGTGAATCTGGCCATTTGATGATTTATTTATCATTTATGAAGTATGATTGCGTCTTGCAACTGCGTTTTGCGTTTTGGTTTTGCATATTGCAAATTTATCCGTTCTGGTCTGATCTGATATGAGATCTTGTGCCCAAAAATAAAGCTTTTCAAATTGGCATGATTAATGCATAATTCTTTTCGACCCTTCTTAAGCCGAGGGTCACCTAGCCAACTGACGTTGTTAGTGAATACACATTGTTCACATCATACATAAGCCAATCGCCTTAATTGCGGTTGGCTATTTTTTTGTCTGTAGTATACCCAAATAACCTTGAGATGCTTGATTCTGCGAGAATGACTCGGGTATATATGTACAACGTTTCCTACGTGCTTTGCAATTTGCACTTTTCAACGATTAATGAGCAATAAAAAGGGCTGACGCATAACGCCAACCCTAGTATCTAGCACTAATTTATTCAGTCCGATCAGTACCCCATCAACTGCAACAGATTTTCCGCTGTTACGATGGCTTCCTTACGGTTAGCAATGTTGAGCTTTTGGTACAAGTTACGAATGTGAGTCTTAATCGTTGTGCCTGCGACATCCAACTCTTGCGCGATTTGTTCGTTGCTAAAGCCTGAGTAGATTAGACCAAGAACTTGCCATTCGCGTTGAGTCAGTGGACTTGTACGAACCAGTTCCGGTACGTTCGGGTGATTCACCAATTTCTCAATAAAGTCTTCATCGAAGTGAATAGAACGACTGCGTTGGTTTGATGAAATGTCTTTCATCAATTGCTGAGCACGATGACGTTCTAGGTCACCGAGTTCGTGACGAAGACTTAGCTTCTCTAACAGACCACCAATGGTGGCTCCATCAGTAAGGAAGTTACCTACCATGCCAGTTTGGTTCGTCATAACTAGGGCTTCTTTCAATAGCGCTTTCGCTTGGTCTTCGTCTTTTTGGCGTGCTGCCAAGATAGCCTCTACAACCAAGTTGCGGTTTGTATCCGTCACCAAATTCGTACGACTAGCTTCGCTTTGCAAAAAGTTCAGTGCCTCACGTGCTTCATCATATTGGCCTAGGTTGATATGAGCGCGAGCAATGTTACGCCATTGCAGTTGTTGGAAGTGATTACATGCGGATTCAGGGCGAACGGCAGTATTCAACCATTCTTGAATCGCTTCTGTGTTACCGCGCGCTTGCCAGAACAAGATCAGAGAAAGTGATGCGTTCGCAGTCCAATCTACGTGGTAAGTAGACTGTTTCATCAAGTGTTGGATGTGCTCAATGAATTTTCCTGCTTTATCGAGTTCACCACGGCCAATTGCAATACGTGCCAGCATTGAGTAGCTATGTAAGTGCTTGCTTGGTGAGTGATTTTCCAGAATTTGCAGACCTTTGTACGCACACTCTTCCGCTTCATCCAGACGGTTCCAACACCACAATACTTGAGCGCGAATACGCAGCAAGAATTCATGAAGGGGTACGTGTTGTAGCTGCTGGTCTTCGATCAGACGGAAGCCTGAGTCTTGCAGTTCAAATGCTGCTTGAACGTAACCTTGCGCAATCATAATTTCGCTTTGCTGCAGGATTGCCCACAACGCTTGGTGGTAAACCTGATACTGGCGAGCCAGCTTTTCGGTTTGCTGCATCATTGGCAACGCACGATCGAGCTTACCTAATACGTGGTTAACTTCACCGACGACCGATGTCGCCACGATGCGACTGCGGTACACGGTAGGGTCAAGTTGACTCAATGCCAGTTCGGCTAGTTCCAATGCACGCTCTGGTTGGTTGCTGTTGATCGCAACTTGAGCGAGCAGGGCGTGGGCTTGGCCTTGGTAGCCAGAATCCAACTCGATATCTCGCTTAGTGTGTTCTTCTTCGGCTTCTGCCAGCAACTCGCCCACTTGATTGTAACGGTGTTGGCTTTGTGCCAACCATGCTCTTAGCATCGACAGTTTTGGATGGCTGAAGAGTAACTCTTTATCCAGTTTGTTGATCGCCGATTCTAAGGTGGTTAACTCACCTTGGTTAAACATCTTCCAACCAAATTCATTTAAGATTTCGACGATCAAGTCGGTATCATGAGATTTCTGCGCATGATGAATGGCTTGATGCGGTGCTTTCTGGTTCAACCAAGCAACGGCGGCATTACGATGTAGGTCTTTTTCTTGTTGTGGAATTCGAGCAAGACGTTCATGAGAAAGGAATTCGCCAAATAAATTGTGGAAGCGGAACCAGTTTTGCTCACCTTCCAGCGGATAGATGAACAGACCATAACGGTTCAGAGATTCAATCATACCTAGCGCGTCTTCACGCTGTGTGAGTGCGAAAACTAACTCATCATTGAAATGGTCCAGCACCGACACTTGCATTAAGAAGTGGCGTGTTTCGTGATCAAGCAAATCAAACACTTCCTCGACAAGGTAATCCCATAGGTGCGCATGATTAAACTGGGAAACCGACTCGACGGTTTGTGCCAGTGTGCGGTTTTGATGCTGTGCTTGCAGCGCGATCAATTGCAACGCTGATGGCCAACCTTCTACATAAGTACGTAGATTGTTTGCCATGTCTTCATCAATGCCATCGGCAATACGTTGGTTGAAGAAACGTGTGGTCTCCTCTGTATCGAATGCCAACATTTCGTTGCCAATCTCAATCATCAAATCGCGTACGCGTAAGTTAGCCGTACCTAAAGGTGGTGCCGCACGGCTTGTCACAACCACGGTTAGGTTGTCTGGCATGTGCTTTAAGAAGAAGCGCATGGACTCATGAATTTCGTCGTTGGTGATCAAATGGTAATCGTCCAAAACGACGTAACACTCATGCTGAAAATCTGCCATCTCAGCGAAAACTTCGCTGAATAGAGAACGCAACGAAGAGAACTGACGTTTCTCCGCCAGTTTTTGAGCATTAGAGCAGTTGTAGTTGGTGGCTTTATTTAAGGCTTGCAGTAGATAGTTAACGAAGCGGAAACCATCGTTATCACTGTCATCAATGCTGTACCAGCCAACATTTGGTTTGTCTGACAGCCATTGTGCTGCCATGGTGGTTTTCCCGTAACCAGCAGGCGAGCGGAATAATACTAATTTGTAGTAAGGCGCTTGTTGTAGTAAGTCCAATACTCGCGGACGGACGATCGCGTTATGCAAACGACCTGGACGAGTAAGTTTAGATGGAATCCACATTATTGATTCTGTCCTTGTTTTTTGAGCTAGCGAAACTAGAAAACTGACCCACACCACTAAAAATTTTAGTTTGTATGAAAAGTGTACAGGCTTGTGAGTCGTTTGGGATGGTACGACATCAGAAATACCTCTTACTTTGATCCACTTCCTAATTCTCGAGAGTTGATGAAAATGCCGTCAACTACGCCCTATATTTGTGATTCTGGTCACTTAAACGTCGATGGTATTGATTTCATGTAGTTTGAGTTGCACATCTATTACGAAAAAATTATTGATGTTAAAAGACGTAATGTGATCGATTAGACACTTTTTACATTGGAGTGGGAAGGGGTCATAAAAACCGTCATGAACAAATTTTAATCTTTCTCAAGATTGGTTGTGATCCGAATCACTAAGAACAGGACGAGAGACAGCTGTGTTGCGATTTGGATCACTAACTTTTCAATGGTACTCCCTCTACGCCCTACCCCCTACTCCCACGAAGGAGGAGAAACAGGAGGATGTTTATTCACAGAGGGAAATGCAGGATGTATGGCAGATGAATTACTAAATGACGTGAGAATTTCTTAATGAAACCAACTCAACAAAAACAATTTGACAAGAAGTCGTTCCAAGAGAGTGTGAAGAAGCATCTATCTGTAACTTATGCACACACGATTGAAAATGCAGATAGCCGTGCATGGTACCTAGCAATGGGTCGCGCTCTGGCTGAATTTACGACTTGTGATTTGCTTGCTACTGAAGCGGACGCTCGCATCCAAGAAGCGAAAAGCGTTAACTACCTTTCACTAGAATTCCTTATCGGTCGTTTAACGGGTAACAACCTAATCAGCATGGGTCTTTACGAAGAGATCACTGAAGCAATGGCTGAACTAGGTCACAACTTAACCGACCTTCTAGAAGAAGAACGCGACCCATCATTGGGTAACGGTGGCCTAGGTCGTCTAGCAGCATGTTTCATGGATTCATGTGCGGCGCAAGAATTCCCTACTGTAGGTTACGGCCTGCACTACGAATACGGTCTATTTAAGCAGTCGTTCAAAGACGGCCGTCAACAAGAAGCACCAGACGCATGGCGCGGTGTAGAAGGTTACCCTTGGGAAGTGGCTCGTCCAGAGCTTGCGCAAGAAATCGGTTTCTACGGTCACGTTGAAGTGGTAAACGAGAACGGTAAAGAAGTTCGTAAATGGGTTCCTGGCATGTCTGTAAAAGCAATGCCTTGGGATCTACCTATCGTAGGTTACGAATCAGACACGGTTTACCCTCTACGTCTTTGGGAATGTCAGGCAATCGCACCATTCTCACTAGCAAGCTTTAACAACGGTGATTACTTCGAAGCTCAGCACGCGCTGATAGACGCAGGTAACATCACTAAAGTGCTTTACCCGAACGATAACCACGAGAAAGGTAAAACACTGCGTCTAATGCAACAGTACTTCCACTCTGCAGCGTCTGTACGCGACATCCTACGTCGCCACGAAGCTGCAGGCTACTCGCTAGCGGATCTACCGAAGCAAGAGACTATCCAGCTTAACGATACGCACCCAACAATTGCTATCCCTGAGCTAATGCGCATCCTAATGGATGAAAAAGGTCTTACTTGGGAAGCGGCTTGGGAAATCAGTTCTAAGACATTTGCGTACACCAACCATACGCTACTTCCTGAAGCACTAGAGACATGGCCAGAGTCGCTAATCCAGCGTCTACTTCCACGTCACATGGAAATCATTTTTGAAATCAACCACCGCTTCCTACAAGAAGTTCGTAAGATGTGGCCTGGTGACGGTGAGAAGCAAGCGAAGCTGTCTATCATCCAAGAAGGTTTCAACCGCATGGTTCGCATGGCAAACCTATGTGTCATCGGTTCTTACGCAGTAAACGGCGTAGCAGCACTTCACTCTGAATTGGTTAAGAAAGACCTATTCCCAGAGTTCCACGAGATGTACCCAACTCGTCTACACAACGTAACGAACGGTATCACGCCTCGTCGTTGGTTGAAGTTCTGTAACCCAGGTCTTTCTAAGCTAATCACTGAGAAAGTAGGTCCGGAATGGCCAGCGAAACTTGAGCAACTAGAAGGTATTGCTAAATACGCAACAGACGCGAAATTCCAAAAAGAATTCATGGCTGTTAAGAAAGAAAACAAACAGCGTCTTGCTGATTGGGTTCTAGATAACATGGGTATCGAGCTAGATACTAACGCTATCTTCGACGTTCAAATCAAGCGTCTACACGAGTACAAGCGTCAGCACCTAGATCTGCTACACATTCTGTCTCTATACCACCGTATCCTGAACGAACCAGGTTTCGAGTGTGAGCCACGTGTATGTTTCTTCGCAGCAAAAGCAGCACCGGGTTACCACCTAGCGAAAGAAATTATGTTCGCAGTGAACAAGGTCGCAGAGAAGATCAACAACGATCCACGCATCGGTAACAAACTGAAAGTGGTATTCATCCCTGACTACCGCGTGAGCATGGCTGAGATCATCATCCCTGCGGCAGACGTTTCACAACAAATCTCGCTAGCGGGTAAAGAAGCATCTGGTACAGGTAACATGAAGATGGCTCTTAACGGTGCCCTAACTATCGGTACGATGGATGGTGCTAACGTTGAGATTCGTGAAGAAGTGGGCGACGAGAACATCTACATCTTCGGTCTTGATGTTGAAGGCGTGAAAGCGGTGAAAGCAGCTGGCTACAACCCTTACGATTACTACAATGCTGACCACTTACTGAAAGCGTCTCTAGACCTACTAACAGGCGAAGAGTTTACGCCAGGTCAACCAGGTCTGTTGCGCGCGACATTTGATAGCCTACTAGATGGCGGTGACCCATACCTATGTCTTGCTGACTTTGCATCTTATGTTAAAGCGCATGAAGACATGGGCAAACAATACAAAGACCAAGCGGGTTGGGCTAAGAAAGCCATTCTTAACACCGCCCTAGTTGGTAAGTTCACATCAGACCGCTCTATCCGCGACTACGTGAACAACATCTGGAAACTTGAGACGGTAAAACGCTAATAGTGATACCCAAGTAACCCCAGGATGCTTTGTTCAGCGAGATTGACTTGGTTTTCAGGCAAGGCAACGATTTGAAGATATAGTGGTTCTATATCAAAAATTGTTAACGAAGCATGTAAGACAAGGCAACTCGCCCTCTGGGAGCGTGTCATTGACCCGATTTCGGTGTCAAACAACTTGGAAAGAGGCTGCTATTCCGCGGCGTTGCTTTCCTTGAACTCGAATCAATGACAACGCTCTGAACTGTGCATCTTGAGGTCACTTGGGTATAAGACCAAGGTAGCCGAGTGCTACCTTTGGTCATTTTCAAAGATAAATTATTGATAACAATAAAACCCTACATGGAAGGTGTTGGTATTACCTTCGGAGAAAGCGATGAAAGAACAAACAGCATTAAAGAAAGTCGCAGACATGGCGCGATTAGCAGATAGCTACGTCAGCGCGTGGGGAGACGAGGCAAAAGTTTCTGAAGAAACACTGCGCCGCTTGCTCACTTCACTTGGCTACGATACTAGCAGCGATGAGAAGCTATTGGCTTCAGCTGAGAAAAAACATAAGAAAGACGTACTAGCCCCTGTTCTTGTTTTACGCGACGGCGAACCAGTCGAAGTGGAACTAAACCTAGGTACGAGTGCTCGCGAGAGTGAATTTAGCTGGCGTTTAGAAACAGAACAAGGAGAGGTACTTGAAGGCTATCTTCAGTCGCAAATTGTTCGTGATGAACGAGCTGAGGGTGGCCCTCTAGTGTTTGCATTGCCAAAGAACTTGGCATGGGGTTACCACAAACTGATCATCAGCCGTAAGCGTCGCAAAACGCCTTACGAAATGTCACTGATCATCACACCTAAAGCGTGTTTCAAGCAAGAAGATCTAAACCAACACAAAAAGCTATGGGGCCCAAGCATCCAGCTTTACACACTGCGTACTCAGCATAACTGGGGTATCGGTGATTTTGGCGATCTAAAGCAACTGGTGAGTGATATCGCATCTCGTGGCGGTGACTTCATTGGTTTGAACCCGATTCATTCATTGTTCCCTGCGAACCCAGAAGGTGCGAGCCCGTACAGCCCGTCTTCTCGTCGTTGGCTGAACATCATGTACATCGACGTAAGCTCTGTACCTGAATTCGCGTTAAGTGCAGAAGCACAGCAACGTGTTGGCAGCGCAGAGTTCCAACAACGTCTGCAAAAAGCGCGTGAATCACATTGGGTGAATTACACCGAAGTGTCTGAGCTGAAGATGAGCGTGTTACCGCTACTATTTAGTGAGTTCAAAGCGCGTCACTTAGACAAGAACACTGACCGTGCTCGTGCATTCCTAGAGTTTGTAGAGCTTGGCGGTGACAGCCTACTTCACCAAACGGCATTTGATGCTTTGCATGGTGAATTGCACGCGGAAGATTCAAGCGTGTGGGGTTGGCCTGTATTCCCTGAGAAATACCGTACATTTGACTCGGCGGCGACTCAGAAGTACATCAAAGATAATCAAGAGCGTGTTCACCTGTACATGTACCTACAGTGGATCGCTGACGATCAAATCAAAGAAGCTCAAGCACTGGCTGAAGAAAAAGGTATGACCGTTGGTCTTTACCGAGATCTCGCTGTAGGCGTTGCGGATTCAGGTAGTGAAACGTGGGCTGATGAAGGCAACCTAGTTCTAGATGCAAGTATCGGCGCGCCGCCAGATATTCTTGGTCCTCTAGGTCAAAACTGGGGTCTACCACCGCTAAACCCACAAGTGCTAGAAGCAACTGGTTACGATGCGTACATCAAGCTATTACGTGCCAACATGAAGCACTGTGGTGCACTGCGTATTGACCACGTTCTTGGTCTACTTCGTCTATGGTGGATTCCAAAAGGCGAAAAGGCGACTGAAGGTGCTTACCTTTACTACCCAGTTGAAGACATGCTGGCAATCCTAGCTCTTGAATCTCACCGTCATCAGTGTTCAGTTATCGGTGAAGACTTGGGTACCGTGCCAGATGAAATTGTCGATATCCTACGTGACGCAGGCGTTCACTCATACAAAGTGTTCTTCTTCGAAACATCAAAAGACGATGGCGGCTTCATTTCTCCGAAGCATTACGCTGAACAGTCGATGTCGGCATTGTGTACACACGACATGCCAACCCTCCGTGGTTTCTGGCATTGCGATGACTTAAAGATGGGGCGTGAGATTGGTCTTTACCCAGACGAGCAACAATTAGAAGGTCTATTTGAGGATCGTTTGAAGTGTAAACAAGGCATTCTAGACAGTGTTCGTTGGCACGGTTACTTGCCAGAAGGTATTGGCCATGATGCTCAATACGTTCCAATGGACACGTACTTGAGTGAAGCGCTTCAATTGCACGTTGCTGCGGGTGATTCTGCATTACTGAGTGTTCAGCTTGAAGACTGGTTAGAGATGGATCAACCAGTTAACATTCCTGGCACGGTAGATGAGTATCCAAACTGGCGTCGTAAGCTGTCGATGAACCTTGATGAAATCTTTAGCCGCGAAGAAGTAAACCGCATTTCGAAACGTCTCACTGAAGTGCGTGCGAAAGTAGGCAAATAATGAGTATTGAGTGATGTAGGAAATCGTGAATTTAATTGCGTAGAGGTACGAAAGTACAGCCTAGGTCACTCATTAAATCGGTACGATCCGTTAGGATGGAGTACCGTTATTATGCCCGCAACAATAGCGGGCATTTTTGTTTTTTGATGCCACTTTATTCATTGAATGGATAAAGTGAGCGGTTTTATATTTTTGTGAATTCGCAACGTTTGGCTGAGGAAATCCGATATTCAAAAACCACTAGGAGAATATCGGTGCTAGGGAGAAAGATTTGAAAACTAAGGTAAAGAAAAACCACAAACGCGCATACGAACTATTGGCTGAGGCGGCTTACTCAGACCCGTTTGCTACACTGGGTCCTTTTGCGAATGATGAAGAAGGTTCATTAAGAGTCTGGATGCCAGGTGCAGACAAAGTTGAACTGGTTGTCGAAGGCGAGCCACGTGTGGAATTAAAGCGCGATGGTGACAGCATTTTTGTCCTAGAAGAAGTGCGCGATTTGCACTTAACACACTACCAATTAGCGGTGAATTGGGATGGTGTTGAACAGCTTGTCGACGACCCTTACCAATATCACAATATTTATCAAGAATATGAGCACCTGCATACGCCAAAAGACATGTACCACTACATGGGCTCACATTTCGTGACGATGGAGCGAGATGGTAAAAATATCTCGGGCGTTCGATTCCTTGTTTACGCACCTCATGCATCCGCCATTAGCCTAGTTGGCAGTTTCAACCAGTGGGATGGCCGCCGTCATCCGATGCAACGCCTTGATTACGGCATTTGGGGCTTGTTCATTCCTGATTTGGAAGAGGGCGTACAATACAAATTTGAGCTCAAAGGACCAAATGGGGAAGGGCTTCCTCACAAACAAGACCCTTGGGGTTTCTTCTCAGAGCAATACCCGTCTTTCGCATCGATTACGTACGATCATAATCGTTACCAATGGCAAGACACCAAATGGCAAAACCGAACGGTCACGCAAAAACGTGATGAGGCTTTATCCTTCTACGAACTCCATGCTGGTTCTTGGAAGCGCAATGCGGACGGTGATTTCCTAAATTATCGTGAGCTGGCGACTGAGTTGGTTCCATACTTAGTCGACATGGGATATACCCACGTCGAACTCATGCCAGTGTCTGAACATCCGTTCTTTGGTTCATGGGGTTATCAGCCAGTTGGCCTATTTGCCCCAACCAGTCGTTACGGCTCACCTGACGATTTCAAATTCTTCGTCGATGCGTGTCACCAAGCTGGCTTGGGCGTGGTACTGGATTGGGTGCCTGCTCACTTCCCGTCGGACGATCATGGCTTAGCGAACTTCGACGGTACGCCACTGTTCCACGATCCAGATCCTCGTCGTGGTTGGCACCAAGATTGGAACTCATACATTTACGATTTAGGTCGTGAACATGTTCGTCGCTTCCTTGTGTCTAACGCACTGTACTGGTTCGAGCAATTCCATATTGATGGTATTCGTGTTGATGCTGTCGCTTCAATGCTCTACCTAGACTACTCACGCAGCCACGATCAGTGGATCCCGAACGTCGACGGTGGTAATGAGAACTACGATGCGATCGCAACCTTGAAGTGGATGAACGAAGAGGTGTACAAGCACTTCCCGAATGCGATGACGATTGCAGAAGAATCGACCGCATTCCCGGGTGTGTCTGCTCCGACGTTTATGGGCGGTTTAGGCTTTGGCTTTAAGTGGAACATGGGCTGGATGCACGACAGTCTATCTTACATTCAAGAAGATCCTGTTCACCGCAAATACCACCACAATACCATCACATTCCCGCTTGTTTATGCACATAGTGAGAACTACGTATTGTCGCTATCTCATGATGAAGTGGTGTACGGCAAAGGTTCTATTCACAACAAGATGCCGGGTGATGAGTGGCAGCAAACTGCAAACCTACGTGCGTACTACGGCTACATGTATGCGCAGCCAGGTAAGAAACTCAACTTCATGGGCGCTGAGTTAGGCCAGACGGCTGAATGGAACCACGACGATCAGTTGCAATGGTTCTTACTTGAGTTTGGTCGCCACCAAGGTGTACAAGCGCTGATTCGTGACTTAAACCACTTATACCGAAACGAAGCGGCGATGCACGACCAAGATTGCGTGCCTGCTGGTTTTGAATGGCGTCTGCAAGATGAAGCTGATTCCAGCATTTTGGCGCACGAGCGTATCAGCCAAAAAGGCGAGCGTGTATTGGTGATCAGTAACTTCACTCCAGTTCCGCATGAGCGTTTCCGTTTGGGTGTTCCAATGGAAGGCAAATATGAGCTTCTGTTGAATACTGATGATGTGAAATACGATGGCAGCGATTTTGAAGTGCTGGCCAGCGTAGAAACAGAAGAAGTAGAAAGCGAGTCGCTACCTCAGTCTCTTGAGCTGCGTTTACCGCCACTATCAACCGTATTCTACAAATTGGCAAAGTAAGTTGAGTTCGTAAAACAAACTTAACTAGCCAAAATACATAATTATTACCAAGCCCGCTTTACAATGTAAATCGGGCTTTTTTTGACCGTTTTTTCACTAACGGTAAACAGACTCCATACTCTATACTTGCACCATATTGTTTTATGAAATCAGGCTAGGTCGGACTTTGAGAAAGATTAAATCCCTTCTGTTCAATATCTTATTGGTGCTTTTGCTTTTACCAGTGATACTCGTTGGCATAGTGAAATACGTCGATCCACCAATTTGGGGATGGAAGATCAGCCGCATGATTTCTCCTCCAGAGGGATTTCCTGAAGAGAGTCAGAATGAGTGGGTGCCTTTGAACGATATTTCTAAGCACATTCAATTGGCCGTGATCGCGACAGAAGATCAAACGTTCCCGACCCATTACGGTGTGGATTTCGATTCTTTATTTAAAGTGATTTCTCAAGCCGGAGAAAATGGCCCTTCGCGTGGTGCGAGCACGATTACGCAACAAACCGCGAAGAATGTGTTTCTCTTTCCTTCACACTCTTATGTGCGCAAAGCGTATGAACTTTATTTTGCTCTGCTGATGGAAGCGATGTGGAGTAAAGAACGCATTCTCGAAGTGTATTTGAATGTGGTGGAATTTGGCCCAGGTATTTATGGCGCGGAAGCCGCTGCGCAAAACTACTTTGGTATTCCTGCTAAACAACTTTCAACACGCCAAGCAGCAAGGCTTGCAGTGGTGTTACCAAATCCGTATCGCATCAAAGTCTATCCTCAGACTTCTTACACCATCAGCCGCGTCAATTGGGCGATGAGACAAATGCGCAACCTTGGTAGCGTTCAGCTTTAAACTCCCTTTTATCCTGCTCATAAATAGAACTACGCCCCAATAAAAGCAAAATGTGAAGCGTCACAAGCTTTAGGGCGTAGCTTTTCAGAATGATGTGCTCAGTTTTTCATCCATTTACTATTAGTGTGAATAAAACTACAACACGAATACTGCGCCTATGCGCAACCAATGGACTGAACGATGAAACTGAATCTGATTACGACTACCTTATTGCTTGCATCGGCAAGTGCCATCGCCGAGCCAAACATCACCATTTCTACCACGACCAACAGCCGTGACTTTCCTTTAAGTGCAGAGCAGCCTTTGGTTGTGCCATTAACCAAAGATGGCTATACGCTCACAATCACTGGCGTTGAAGGCGACTGTGTGGCGCCTCATGGTCAGAAGGTTAAATTCAACAAACCTATCGCGCTGAACTGTGGACAGCCAACAGAACTGCCGTTAAAAATCCGCTTTACCGGCGACTACTCTTTCGCTTTTGATGCGGAAGCGAAAACACTGCGTTTTAAGCGTGAACCAAAGAAATCTGCTAACACTGAGTTCAAACGCCCAATCCCACAAGTGCAATGTGAGGTTTACCAAGGCGGCGAAGTCACCATCGCGTTAGGTGACAGTTTCCCAGATGGCACCAAGTTGCGTGATGCTTACTCTGGGCAAATGGTCGAAGTAAAAGATCAGCAAGTATCGCTGACGCCAAGCAAAGATTCAGGCGGGTTGGTGCTACTAGAGCCAGTGAAGAAAACCAAAGAAGCAGTACCGTTTGATTATCGCAATGCCAACATTTACTTCGTGATGGTCGACCGTTTCAATAATGCCGATACGAGCAATGACAACAGCTATGGGCGCAAGAAAGACGGCAAAGAAGAGATTGGTACCTTCCACGGCGGTGACCTAAAAGGCGTGATTGAAAAGCTAGATTACATTAAGAGCCTAGGAACAGATGCGATTTGGTTATCGCCAATCGTTGAGCAAGTACATGGTTTTGTGGGTGGTGGCGATAGCGGTTCATTCCCGTTTTACGCTTACCACGGCTATTGGACACGTGACTTTACCAAGATTGATGAAAACTTCGGTAACGAAGCTGATCTTAAAAAGTTGGTGGAAGAGGCACACAAACGTGGCCTTAAAGTCTTGATGGACGCAGTAATCAACCACACCGGTTACTCAACGTTAGCCGATTTGCAATTTGACGGTATTGAGGTGTTAAAACCAAACGCTGATTTACCGAAGAAGTGGGGCGACTGGCAACCAAAAGCGGGTGAAAATTGGCATAGCTACCACCAGAATATTGATTACCAGAGTCCAAACTGGGCGAAATGGTGGGGCGGTGATTGGGTAAGAACAGGTCTACCGGGATACCCTGCACCGGGCAGCAGTGATATCACTATGTCTTTGGCGGGTTTGCCTGACTTTATCACCGAATCAGACAACGCCGTGAAGCCAGCGCAGTGGCTCTTGGATAACCCTGGTACTCGCGTTGAGGCGCGTGATAATTACACCGTCTCGGATTACCTAATTGAGTGGCAAACTGATTGGGTGAAACGCTTTGGTATTGATGGTTACCGTGTTGATACGGTGAAGCACGTTGAAGGTGATGTGTGGAAACACTTGAAAGAAGAGGCTTCAAGCAGTCTTGAGCAGTGGCGTAAAGAGAACGGTAAGTCAGGTCAGCCATTCTGGATGATGGGTGAAGTATGGGGGCATACCGCTTATCGCAGCCCTTACTTTGACGATGGCTTTGACGCCTTGATTAACTTCGACATGCAGAAGAAGTTAGACAAAGGCGCAGCGTGTTTTAGCCAAATGGCAGACACCTACCAAAGCTATGCGAACACAATCAATACTGAGAAAGATTTCAATCCGGTGAGCTACATGTCTTCTCACGATACCGAACTGTTCTTCTCTCGTTTCAAAGATTATGGCATGCAGCGTAATGCCGCGAATGCACTGCTTCTTAGCCCAAGTGCTGTTCAGGTTTATTACGGTGACGAAGTGGGTCGTAACATTGGTCCTTACGCAGACGATTTCCATCAAGGCACACGCTCTGACATGGTATGGAAACTGTCAGATGAGAAGCAAGCATTGCTAAAACATTGGCAAACACTTGGTCAGTTCCGTAAAGCGCACCCAGCGATTGGTGCGGGTCAGCATCAAGTGATTGAACAAGAAGGCGCGTACGTGTTCTCTCGTTCGCTTGGCAATGACAAAGTCGTTGTGGCGTTTGTTGGTCGTGAGAAATAAACGACACTACGGCATCAGCCCCTTCTCACTTGAATGTGGGAAGGGGCTGCGTGAGTGCTAACAGGTTTTTCTTCCTAGATAGTCGTATTTAAAACTCAATCTCAGAGGTTTTGAAAGTAATCAGTCCAACAAGATATTTGATGATGGATATGACACAAGCAATGCCAGCACAGCCGATTAAAGTCATCGCCAAATCACCAAACTCAGCGGCTCTGTGAAGGCCAAATCCGATGACCAGATAATAGAACAAGCCTAATAGTGCTCCTGCACTCCCTAAGTGATCGCGATAGTGAGTTAACGCGCCGCTTAAGAGGTTTGGAATAGCCAGTCCAAATGATAGGGAAACCAATACCACAGGGATGAAAAACCAAACTGACTCTTGCATGATGAATACACCAAATCCGCCAATCAAAAGTAGCCACGATGCAAACATCACAATCTTTTCGTGACTTAAATGCATGCGTATTAACTTCATATTGATGACAGAACCTAATACAGAACCCAGTGCGAGTATGAACCCTGTATTGCCGAAAAAGTTAACGCTTGCACCCAGTTTTTCAAACATAAATGGTGCGATGCTGTAATAAGAAAACAGCGCAATGTTAAACAACCCTACCATGAGTGTGATGTACCAGATGTGCGCATCGGTCAGCATCTTTATACCGACGGATAACAGGCTATCTTTTTTGGTGTGTGTTGGCTTTGTCTCCGGCAATTTGAACAACGACCAAACCAACAGTGCAATGATGAACACGACCATGGCGATGAAAACCCATTGGTATCCGCCGAATGATGTTAGCCAACTGCCAGCCAACATTCCGATCACAGGGCTAATGCCGATCGATGTTCCAACAATCGAAAAAACGTGGCTGAGCTCTTTACCATGATAGCCATCACGAATGATGGTTTGCGTGCAGACAGAACCAACCGCCGCTCCAAAAGCGCAGCAACCAAAACCGGTTAGCAGCAAATTGAATGTTGGTGCGAGCATGGTAAAAATGGCTGCAATAATAAAGACGATAAGCCCTAGTATCGTTGATACTCTTCGACCTATGACGTCACACATTCTCCCCCAAAAAACCACACCAAACGCAAAAGCGACAAAGAAAATGGACATCGCTTGTGCGGCTTCATTGCTACTGACGCCAAACGTACTTTTCACGGAAGTCAGTGCAGGGCTATACATTGTCTCGATGATCTGTGGAAACATTAAGAGCACAACAGCCAACGGAATGGACACTTTTTCTATTAATTTATTCATTGTTAAGTTCTCAAAAATACCTCTATTGCTGAGCGTCGTTTGAACATTTAGTTTGATGTTGAGTGAACGACATTCGATTACGTGTTTCACGTTTCTTGGTTTACGTGATGCAGCAAAGTATATCTGTGCCATGCTTTGGGTTTATAATGAGAATCAAACATAAAATATCGAAATAAGGACAGGTTGATTTCAATGGCATTACTTTCGAAAGGTGATCATTTTTGTGCTGATGAACACAATGGATTGGTCATTGGCGTCGCTGTCGAGGTATCGGATCATGATTCAGGTATTCATTTCCATGCGAAAGACCAGTTACTTTCATCACAACATGGTTGCATGACGATAACGCTTGAGGACGTCAAGTATGTGTTGCCACCTATGAGAGCAGCATGGATTCCTAAAGGGGTATCACACAACGCTCAGTCTACGAATGTGGCACAATACCGTTCTCTCTATTTTGACCCGTCATTGACAGAGCGTTTGCCGCGGAAGATTCGAATTTTCGATGTGACGCCTCTGATGAGAATCTTGATCGAAAGGATGTCTTTCTGGCCATTTGATAAACCTGAAAGTGAACAGGTCAATACCCTGAATTTATTTATAGAAGAGCTTAACGATTCTGAAGATGTCTATTTACAATTGCCGTTACCCAAAGATTATCGATTACAGTCGTGGATCGCGAAAATCGATGATGAAGCGTTTACAGCGCCTTCTTTGGCTAAGTTAAGCCAATGGGTTGGGGCGAGTGAAAAGACGATAACGAGGATCTTTAATCGTGAGACGGGGATGCCGTACCAAAGTTGGCGTCAGCAATGGCGTCTGCTGGGGGCGATTGAGCTGTTATCCAGTGGCATGAGGCTATCGGATGTTGCGCATCGGTTGGAGTTTTCAAGTGACAGCGCATTCATTTACTTTTTCCGCCAAAAGACGGGGACCACGCCAATGAGTTACTTAAACAATGAGCCAAGTTTTGGGAGCCAACTCAAATAGTCGTCCAATTGCTATTTAGCCTCGTGCTCTTATGATAAAGAAAAGCCCTTCCTTGACGACTCAGGGAAGGGCTTTGTTATTTTCGATTCTTACTTAGCTACTTCAATAGCTATCGGTATCAATCGCTATTTATTTCTTTAGCTCTTGGTCGATGACTTTCTCAAGCTCTTCGAAAGGTACATAACCCGGAATGACTTGGTCATTAATGATGATTGCTGGTGTGCCACGTAGACCTAGGCGAGTGAAGTACTCGTAGTTCTTATCCAACAGCGCTTTGGTCTCTTTGTCGTCAACAAGCTGTGCTTCGGTGCCTGTTTTCTTAGCGATTTTTTGCAGCGAACTTGCATCGTGTGGTCCCGGTTTTTTCACCAATAAGTCATGTACTTGCTTGTATTTGTCATGTTGGTTTTGCCATACGTTCAATGCGTAGCTTGCTGAGTTGTAACCGTTCTTCTCGTACTGTTCTTTGAACGATACCGTCATGTTCAGTACTTTTATTTGCGGGTATGCTTTCTCTACCTTCACCAACTCGCCTTCAAGACGCTTACAGAAAGGACAGCTGTAATCAGTCACATTGATGATAGTCAGTTCTGGATTCTCCGCCCCGAAATACGAGTGCTTGCCATCGTTCAAGTAAGTGCGCACTTCTTCAAGCGTAGAGCTGAATGATTTTTGGTAGGCGACGTACTCTTGTAAGTTTTGATGCAAAGAGTCGAGGACTTGCGGGTTCTCTTGCAGTATCTGCGTAATGTCATCCAGTTTCTCTTGAGTGGTTTTTTCTGCTGCTTGTGAAAACATTGGCACTACCGTAAGTGCTACCGTTAAAAGGGTACGTGTGAATTTCATGATCTTTCCTAAAACTATCGGTCTTCACTGTTTTGTTAGTGAAGTGGTTAAAAATAAAACAATTAATTTGGGGGCAATAGGCCCTAACAATCGGGTTTTATTCTCTAAACACACACAGTTTTAGGTGCACCCGAACTTTTTCGGGTATCGGCTCAGTATGAAGACGGAAAGCGTTACGTTCACCACCACAGATAGAGAGTAAGATCAACGTAAACAGAAATAAGGGAACAATGAAGCTATCCAGATGGTTTTGTGAAACCTGAATCAATTTTTCAGACAGTTCACACTGTTTCGTTAGGCCTTTTTCGCTCTTTTGTTGTTGCGCAGTAGCGTGTTCAGCCGTGACTTGATCCGCTATGAGAGGGCAAGATTGATAGAGGCCTGCATTTTTACTTAAACAGATCACGATTACCCAAGCTACGAGGGCAAGTGTCCAGCGAGCGATGTTAGATTGTGATCGAAGCAAAAGGCAAATCCTAGGTGAAACTCTATATATGACCGCACAACCCTAAATTAAATTTCATTGGGCTTTTGTTAGTTTTTGGTCAGAAAACACCAAATAAGCAACAAAACATGAAGCACGTCGAAGGTGTGGTTAAATACAATTTTGCTCAAAAGTTAAACATACTTTGTTAAACGTTTGATTCGTACGGATGTTAGATAAATCTACCTTATCTTGGTCATAAATATTTATTATCTTTTAAATGTGATTCAAATCATAAAATAAAACTTCATAACTGAGTGAGATGATTGTTCGGCAAACGGATTGATTTTGATCATCTCTCTAGCACATTATTCAAGGGATCATCTATGTGTTCTGTTCCACATATATAGGTGAATTTATGACAAGCCCTGTTCATGCTGAACGCAAGGTAACGATTGGGTGTTACATCGCACTCGCGTTTGCGGTTGTGTTCTTCTCTGGTTTAATGCAATCCAACGAATGGTATGGTGTATTCGACTTTACCACTCTTAATGGCTCTTTCGGTAAAGTGGCTTACGGCGTAACGGAAGGTGCGGATGGCGCGGTACAAGCTGCGACTACATCTTTCCGCGGTACTGGCGGTAGCGGTGCTCGTGACGGTTTCATTTTTGCTCTTACTTTGATTCCAACCGTTATGTTCGCATTAGGTATGATCAACGTACTTGAGCACTACGGTGCACTTGAAGCAGCTCGTAAGCTTCTTACTCCTCTTCTACGTCCTCTTATGGGCATCCCTGGTAACTCTGGTTTGGCTCTGATTGCTTCTCTACAAAGTACTGATGCAGGTGCAGCAATGACGCGTCAGCTAAAAGACGAAGGTCACCTAACTAAGCGTGAAACGGACGTATTTACGATGTTCCAGTTCACTGCGGGTGCAACTATCGTGAACTTCTTCTCATCAGGTGCGGTATTGTTCACTCTGACGATGGCTGACGGTTCTCTAGCGGTAACGTCTTCAATTGGCTTGGCGGTTGTGGTGATGTTCGCATTCAAGATCGTTGGCGCGAACCTGTTCCGTATCTATCTGAACATGACTGAAGGTAAAGAAGATAAGCAAGACCAAAACAAATCTGAGAACCTAAAAGAGGAGACGGCATAATGGGTGACGTTAAAGCGAAAAAACCAATGGTGACGGATATCTTCGTCGAAGGTGCTAAGAAAGGTTGGGTGATTGCGACTACCTCTACGGTTCCTAACGTATTGATGGCGTTCGTTATCATCAAAGCGCTGCAAATCACTGGCGCGTTGGATCTGATGGGCACTGTGTTTTCTCCAATCATGGCGGTGTTTGGCCTTCCTGGTGAAGCTGCAGCGGTATTGATCGGTGCTTGGATGTCGATGGGCGGTGCAGTGGGTGTGGTTATCACGCTGTTTGACCAAGGTATCCTTAACGGCACGCACATTGCGATTCTAGCGCCTGCTATCTACCTTATGGGTTCTCAAGTTCAGTACATGGGTCGTATCATGGGCCCTATCGGTACTGAAGGTCGTTACATCCCAGTTATGATTGCAATCTCAGTATTGAACGCGTTTGGTGCAATGCTGGTGATGAATCTGTTTGTCTAGGAGTGAGTCATGCAATTCTCTCTAAATGAATATCTAGAAGAGCTACGTCCGCTAATCAATGTGGATTGTGGCACTTACACCACTGATGGTATCGAGTTCATCGCTTCTCAATTTGAAGAGAAGTACCAAGCGATGTCAGGTTGGAGCGTAAAACGCATCGACTGTGGCAGAGCCGGTGTTGGTCTTGAAGTTCGAAATAAGCCGGAAGCTGAGCAAATCGACGTGATGTTGATTGGTCACATGGATACCGTGTTCCCTGTGGGTACCGCTGAGCTTCGCCCAATGTCTCAAGATGCAGAGAAAGCTTACGGTCCGGGCGTCTCGGACATGAAATCTGGTTTGCTGAACATCGTATACGCGATGCGCAACCTAGACCAAGCGGTGTTGGATAAGTTGTCTATCGTTATCTGCATGAACCCAGATGAAGAAACGGGATCTCTGGACTCTGTGGATTGGATTCAATCAGTAGCGAAAAACGCTAAGAATGTACTGGTTGCAGAAGCAGCACGTGCAGACGGCGGTTTAGTGAAAGCGCGTAAAGGCATGGCTCGCTACAAAATGACCTTTAATGGCGTTGCTGCTCACGCAGGTAACGAGCCAGAAAACGGTTGCAGCGCAATCACTGAGATGGCGAACTGGATCTTGGCAGTCAATGCAATGACCAACTTTGAATCTGGTACCACGTTGAACGTCGGTATTGTCTCCGGTGGTAACGGTGCGAACATTGTCCCTGAACATGCTGAAGCGATTGTGGATGTGCGTTTCTGGAGCAACGAAGAATACGATGATGTTGATAGCAAGCTAAACGGTATGCTGGAAACACCATTCGTTGATGGCGTGAGCATCGAGCTGGTTCGTGAAGCTTATAAGCCTTCGATGGTGCCAAGCCCACAAACAGAAAGCCTGATGATGCTAGTTGAAGAAGCGGCAAGTGAACTGGCGATCGACATCAACTGGAAAGAAGTAGGTGGTGGCTCTGATGCAAACAACACGGCAATTCTTGGCGTTCCAACTTTGGATGGTCTAGGGCCTATCGGTGCAGGCTTCCACAGTGATCAAGAGTACTTGTTGCTTGAGTCTATTGAACCACGTATCAAAATGCTGATGCGTGTCCTAGAGAAGATTGCTCAATAAGGCATTCTGCTTCTAAAGCTTGCTTCCCAAAGCTGTTGGTTTCAAAACCATTTGGTTTCCAAGACTTTTTGTTTCCAACGCAATAATCCCCGGACTTCGGTTTGGGGATTTTTTATCTAGCTAGTTGGCTTCCTTTCTTCATTATCAATACTTGCCATTAATCCTACGTTCAGGTTTATCGCCTTAATATCTATGCCACAGTCATAAATTTAGGAGGCACGATGACCACAAGCATGTCTGTAAATTCGGCGTCCGATGACGTTTTAGACCAAACGATGCAAGCGCCAGATGAGAAAACCTTTTGGCGCAAAATGAAAAACTCTGTCAAGAAAGCAGGTGAAGAGATTGCTGTTATGGGTATCAAATCATGGCTCGCGATGGCAGATTCCAACACCTCTGTTCGCCACAAAGCTATCCTAGGTGGCGCATTAGCTTACTTCGTTCTCCCCACTGATATGGTGCCCGACGTACTAGCAGGCGTAGGCTTTACCGATGACATGGCAGCACTTACCCTAGCCGCGAACTCGGTCGGCAATGCCATTACCGACGAGCATGAAGAACAAGCGAGAGAAAAGCTGAGTTCGATGACGGAGTAGGAGGAAAAGTGCCCATCAAACATGGTCTATGTTTGGGCTAACTCAAACGAGAAATTGTTATTTTTAATATTTACTCAAAGTACACGAGCTCGTCGCAATGCACTTTACAGTGGTAGATTTGATCTATTGGAAAGGGTACTTTTGGATTTAAGTTTTTAGCTAAAGAGAAGCCTTCCATGTACAGGTATACGCCAGATATCCGCGGAATGCTAACTTTGAAAGGAAAACCGTTGTCATCTCAATTAGTGGTCCTTCGAGTTGGTGTTCGTGGAACCATACATGAGTTTCAAATTCTTACTGATGCCAGCGGAGCGTTTGCTTTTCCTGCACTTGAAGAGCACAAGTCACAAGGCGTGTTAAACCTAGATCAGAAGTTCGTGCTCGTTTTCCTGAAAACTCATCTAGCAAATGGAGAAGAGGTGACGATATGGGAATCTTCAATTGATGGTTATGAGACTTATGAGTTTGCTAGCGAAAATATGGGAAATTTGAATTGTGAAGTAACCAATGAAGTTTACTACTTCGCTTTTTCTTATTCTGGAACTGGTGAAGATGATACTTATGTATACAGTCAGTGCAAGTTAACTGGTTATGTAGACTCTGGAATATACGAAGAATAAAAATGAACTTATTTATCATTTCGTTGAGCTTCGACAGCTAAAACAAAATGTATGGTCCGCCCCGTTATTGCAACTACAATTTAGTAATAACGGAGTTGGTTTGCGCTAATGTATTCGGAGT
>NZ_JAPHPY010000030.1:0-71011 GCF_026241575.1 Vibrio sp. Sgm 5 | reverse complement strand
CATATGGTTCACCTCGTTCTGAGAGCCTACTCTAAGCGTAGGGCTTGAGAGTGAGGCGGACCATATAATTAGCCCCGCTCAATGAGCGGGGCTATTCAAAAGTCATCAGCGTGACGGGCTTAGTATGACTTCAGAATCTTACTTAAGGATCGCGCTGTTGCCGTTTTCACGGATGTGTTTAAGCATTGATTTAACGCCACGAGCGCTAGAAGCAACGATGTTGCCTGACTTCATGTACTCAGTGCCGCCAGCAAAGTCAGTTAGGATTGCACCAGCTTCACGAGCGATAAGCTCACCCGCTGCCATATCCCAAGGTTTTAGACCTAGTTCGAAGTAACCATCAACACGGCCTGCAGCCACGTAACATAGGTCAAGAGCAGCAGAGCCGCTACGACGGAAGTCAGCACATTCAGTGAATAGAGAACCTACGATTTTGATGTAAGACTCAGCGTGTTGCTTCTGTTTGAATGGGAAACCAGTTGCTAGAACAGTACCTTGAAGGTCTTTCAGTTGAGCTACACGAATACGAGCGTTGTTTAGTTGAGCGCCAGCACCACGTTGTGCAGTGAATAGCTCGTTTTGCATTGGATCGTATACACAAGCCACTTCAGTTTTACCTTTGAAGCGAACCGCGATAGATACTGCGAACGTTGGGTAACCTTTTACAAAGTTATTGGTGCCATCCAGTGGGTCGATGATCCATTGTACGTCTTTATCTTTACCTTCGATAAGACCAGCTTCTTCAGCAACGATACAGTGCTCTGGGTAAGAGTGCTTGATAGTATCAATGATGATAGCTTCTGCTTCTTTGTCTACGTTAGTAACAAAGTCATTAGTGCCTTTTAGCGTAGACTCAACTTTATCTGTGTTTTCTAATGATTTAGCAATATGATTGCCTGCTTTTCGCGCAGCGCGAATAGCAATGTTTAGCATTGGATGCATACGAATTTCCCAACGGATGTTAAAGAACAATTTAAAGCGGCGGCGAGTATACCAGAGTGCAGAGAAAAGGGAAGTGGTTATTTTTTGGTCGCATGTAAAAGCCGCACTAATTAGCCCTACCTTAAAGCTGAAAAACAATTGATGCGAATGCGAATAGAAACCTGCTTCACCCTAGGGTGTGTTAAAAAATTATGGTAATATCCTTCGGTTTTAATTTAGGTAGCAATCACAGATGTTGGATCAAGTAAAAGTCGTACTCGTCGGAACTTCTCATTCAGGCAACATTGGCTCGGCAGCTCGAGCAATGAAAGTCATGGGTTTAAGCCAGCTTGTATTGGTTGATCCGCAATGTGAGGTCGACGACCAAACCCTAGCACTAGCGGCAGGGGCAGGTGATATTGCACAAAATGCCAAGGTAGTAAAAACACTAGAAGATGCCATTGAAGATTGTGGCCTAGTGGTTGGTTCTAGTGCACGTTCACGCACTTTAGAATGGCCAATGCTTGAACCACGTGAATGTGGTGAAAAGTTTGCCGTCGAAGGCCAAAAGCACCCTGTTGCATTGGTATTTGGCCGAGAAAGAACAGGCCTCACTAATGAAGAATTGCAGAAGTGTCACTACCATGTTTGCATTCCAGCTAACCCTGAATACAGCTCGCTCAACCTAGCAATGGCTGTACAGACGCTGAGCTATGAAGTGCGTGTTGCACACCTCAACCTAGAACAAAGTCAGTACACGCCAAGTGAGCCTGAAGAGTACCCTCGCCATAAAGAATTAGAAATGTTCTTCGAACACCTTGAAAAAGTAATGGTGGAGACCCAATTTATTAGCAAAGATCAGCCTGGTCAGGTGATGAACAAGCTTCGTCGTTTGTATTCACGAGCTAGACCAGAGGCTCAAGAGCTTAATATCTTGCGTGGTGTTTTGACGGCGATTGAAAAGAAGCTCTGAACAAAGAATAACCACCTTAGGTGTAAGGATGAATACCTGACTATTTTAGTCAAATAAATACTTGACCATTTTAGTCGGGTATGGAAAAATCCTAATCATTACAAACGATGTGGATACGGTGTGGTATGAAACTTACATCTAAAGGAAGATATGCGGTGACGGCCATGCTGGATGTGGCACTGCACTCGCAACAAAACCCAGTACCTCTAGCTGATATCTCAGAGCGTCAGGGTATCTCGCTCTCATACTTAGAGCAGCTTTTTTCAAAATTGCGCAAAGCCGGTCTTGTTGCCAGCGTTCGTGGTCCTGGCGGTGGTTACCGACTGGGTACTGACGCTCACAGCATTGCTATTGGCACTGTTATCGCAGCGGTTGATGAGTCAGTTGACGCAACCAAATGCCAAGGCAAAGGCGACTGCCAAGGTGGCACTCGTTGCTTAACCCACACTTTGTGGCGTGACCTAAGCTCTCGCATTAGTGACTTCTTAAATAACATTACGCTCGGTGAGTTAATGACAGATAATGAAGTCTTAGAAATTTCTGATCGTCAGGACATTGATCTTGTGGTCACTCATGGGTTATCAAACAAAAATACAACCACCGCGCCCATCGGTGTAAACGTCCGCTCTTAGCGGTCAGCATTTTACATTGGAGTAGAGAATGAAACTGCCGATTTATCTTGATTATTCCGCTACATGTCCAGTCGATCCTCGTGTTGCTGAAAAAATGGTTCAGTACATGACAATGGATGGCACATTTGGCAACCCAGCTTCGCGTTCGCACCGTTACGGCTGGCAGGCAGAAGAAGCTGTAGATACTGCTCGTGAGCAAATTGCTGACCTTCTAAATGCAGATCCACGCGAAATCGTATTTACATCAGGTGCTACCGAGTCAGACAACCTTGCAATCAAAGGTGCTGCTCACTTTTACTCTAAGAAGGGTAAACACGTAATCACTTGTAAAACAGAGCACAAAGCCGTTCTTGACCCATGTCGTCAATTAGAGCGCGAAGGTTTTGAAGTGACTTACCTAGAGCCAGAAGCAAACGGCCTAGTTGATTTAGGCAAGCTGCAAGCAGCAATGCGTGAAGATACTGTTTTGGTTTCAATCATGCACGTTAACAACGAGATTGGTGTTATCCAAGACATCACCGCAATCGGCGAATTATGTCGTGAACGTAAGATTGTGTTCCATGTGGATGCTGCACAGTCGGCAGGCAAGTTGCCAATCGACGTTCAAGAAATGAAAGTTGACCTTATTTCACTGTCTGCGCACAAAGCTTACGGTCCTAAAGGTATCGGCGCACTTTACGTACGTCGCAAACCCCGAATCCGTCTTGAGGCGCAAATGCACGGTGGCGGTCATGAGCGTGGTTTCCGCTCGGGTACACTTCCAACTCACCAGATCGTAGGTATGGGTGAAGCGTTCCGCGTAGCAAAAGAAGACATGCAAAAAGATTACGATCACGCATTAGCACTCCGTAACCGTCTTCTAGATGGAGTTAAAGATCTAGAAGCAGTAACGGTGAATGGTGATCTAGAACAGCGTGTTCCACACAACCTAAACGTGAGCTTTGCATTCGTAGAAGGCGAATCTCTACTGATGTCACTAAAAGACCTAGCAGTCTCTTCTGGTAGTGCTTGTACATCAGCGAGCCTAGAGCCATCTTACGTTCTTCGTGCTCTTGGTCTAGACGACGAATTGGCGCACAGCTCAGTACGTTTCTCATTTGGTCGTTTCACGACTGAAGCAGAAATTGATTACGCAATTGAACAAATCCGCGTTGCAGTGACTAAGCTACGCGACATGTCTCCTCTATGGGATATGTACAAGGAAGGGGTTGATCTGAGCACTGTTGAATGGGCTCATCATTAATCTCACGGACTGAATAGAGGATTCGAGGTAATTTATCATGGCATACAGCGAAAAAGTAATTGATCACTATGAGAACCCACGTAACGTTGGTTCTTTCGATAAAGAAGACCCATCAGTAGGCAGCGGCATGGTTGGCGCACCAGCTTGTGGTGACGTAATGAAACTTCAAATCAAAGTGACGCCAGAAGGCATCATTGAAGACGCGAAATTCAAAACATACGGTTGTGGTAGTGCGATTGCTTCAAGCTCACTCGTAACTGAGTGGGTAAAAGGCAAGTCTATCGACGAAGCGGCATCTATCAAAAACTCTGAGATTGCAGAAGAGCTAGAGCTTCCACCAGTGAAAGTTCACTGCTCAATCCTAGCGGAAGATGCAATCAAAGCAGCAGTTGCTGACTACAAGAAAAAACACCAGGAATAAGTATTCCGTATATAATGGGAGCCCTTAAAACGCTCCCATTCCAAAACGTAATTTAGACAAACTTAAGGTGCAGTATGGCCATCACAATGACAGAAACAGCGGCAAGTCGCGTAAAAGCATTCCTAGACAACCGAGGCAAGGGTGTCGGTTTGCGTCTTGGAGTGAAGACGACAGGCTGTTCCGGCATGGCTTACGTACTTGAGTTTGTCGATGATCTTAACGAAGAAGATGAAGTATTTGACCTTTCAGGTGTGAAAATCATCATCGATCAGAAGAGCTTGGTGTACTTAGACGGTACCGAGTTAGATTACGTGAAGGAAGGGTTGAATGAAGGCTTTGAATTCAACAACCCGAATGCAAAAAGTGAATGTGGTTGTGGTGAAAGCTTCAACGTCTAATTGTTCGTCCTTCTGGGCGACCGAGTCCAGAAGGCTTTACTAGGACCCGATCTTAATGAATCACTTTGAATTATTTGGGCTACCAAGTCAGTTTAAGCTGGATGGTAGCCTTCTTTCTTCTCAGTTCCGAGAACTACAAAAACGCTTCCACCCAGATAACTTTGCTACTGCTTCTGAGCGTGATCGCTTGATGGCGGTACAAAAAGCAGCGCAAATTAACGATGCTTATCAAATTCTAAAGCAGCCTATTTCACGTGCGGAATATCTCTTGGCTGAAAATGGCATTGAAATTCGTGGTGAACAGCAAACTATGCAAGACCCAATGTTCTTGATGGAACAAATGGAATTGCGTGAAGAATTGGAAGACATTGCTGACAGCTCTGATCCGGAATCAGCGCTTTTTGACTTCGACTCTAAGGTCAGCAAAATGTACAAACAGCATTTGGTGAGTGTAGAAAAAGAACTTGATAATAGTCTTTGGCCAGAAGCCGCAGACCGAGTTCGAAAACTCAAATTTATTGCCAAACTAAAGAACGAAATTGAACTGGTTGAAGACAAACTCCTCGGCTAGTTAGCGTGACAAGGACCCATCATGGCACTACTTCAAATCGCAGAACCGGGCCAAAGCTCGGCACCTCATGAGCATAAGTTAGCAGCGGGTATCGACTTAGGTACCACTAACTCTTTGGTTGCATCAGTTCGAAGCGGCGACGCAAAAACTCTGACAGATGATCAAGGCCGTAGCATTTTGCCTTCAGTGGTAAACTACACGCAAGATTCAGCGTCAGTCGGTTACGATGCCAAAGCAAAAGCAGAGCTAGAGCCAGCAAACACCATCATCTCGGTAAAACGTCTGATCGGCCGTTCATTAAAAGACATTCAAGCTCGCTACCCATCTTTGCCTTACCAATTTAAAGAAAGCGACAACGGTCTGCCAATTCTGCAAACCGCTCAAGGTGACAAAAACCCGATTGAAGTGTCTGCCGACATTCTAAAAGCGCTTGGCAAGCGTGCAGAAGAAACGCTAGGTGGTGAATTAGCTGGCGTGGTAATTACTGTTCCTGCTTACTTTGATGACGCTCAACGTGCAGGTACAAAAGACGCGGCGAAATTGGCTGGTCTTCATGTACTACGTCTGCTTAACGAGCCAACAGCGGCTGCGATTGCTTACGGTTTAGATTCTGGCCAAGAAGGCGTTATTGCGGTTTACGACTTAGGTGGTGGTACGTTTGATATCTCTATCTTACGCTTGTCGAAAGGCGTATTTGAAGTATTAGCAACAGGTGGTGACTCGGCGCTAGGTGGTGATGACTTTGACCATCTTTTAGCAGACTACCTGATGGAGCAAGCTGGCTTAAAAGCGCCGCTTTCTGCTGAGAAAAACCGTGCGTTGCTGAACATTGCAACCGAGACGAAAATTGCGTTTTCTGAGCAAGACCGCGTTGATGTTGATGTATTTGGCTGGAAAGGCTCAGTGACTCGTGAGCAGTTCGAAGATTTGATTCGTCCTCTGGTTAAGAAAACGCTGATGTCTTGTCGTCGAGCATTGAAAGATGCAGATGTCGATGCAGAAGATATACTCGAAGCCGTAATGGTGGGTGGCTCAACACGAACGTTACTTGTTCGCGAAATGGTCGGTGACTTCTTTGGTCGCAAACCGCTTACTACGATCAATCCAGACGAAGTCGTCGCAATCGGTGCCGGTATCCAAGCGGATATTTTGGCAGGTAACAAACCTGATTCTGAAATGCTTCTGCTTGACGTCATCCCATTGTCTCTTGGTATTGAAACCATGGGTGGCCTGGTTGAGAAAATTATTCCTCGTAACACCACAATCCCAGTTGCACGAGCACAAGAATTTACCACATTTAAAGATGGTCAAACGGCTATGACAGTGCACACCGTTCAAGGTGAACGTGAAATGGTGGACGATTGCCGCTCACTCGCTCGTTTTTCATTGAAAGGCATTCCTCCAATGGCAGCAGGCGCAGCACACATTCGCGTGACTTATCAAGTGGATGCTGACGGTCTATTGTCCGTGACCGCGATGGAGAAAAGCACAGGCGTACAATCTGAGATTCAGGTGAAGCCTTCGTACGGTCTGAGTGATAATGAAGTCGCGAACATGCTACGTGATTCAATGGCGTTTGCGAAAGAAGACATGCAAGCTCGAGCTCTAGCGGAGCAACGTGTTGAAGCTGACCGAGTGATTGAGGGCTTGATTGCGGCAATGCAAGCTGATGGCGATGAATTGCTGTCAGAGCAAGAAAAACAAGCATTAGTTAAAGTTATTGAAGCGTTGATCGAGTTGCGCAATGGCGACGATGTCGCAGCAATCGAACAAGGTATTAAAGACACCGACAAAGCAAGCCAAGACTTTGCGTCGCGACGTATGGATAAATCAATTCGAGCTGCACTGTCTGGTCAGTCAGTTAATGATATATAAGAGATAAGTAGTTATGCCTAAGATTATTGTATTACCGCACGAAGATTTGTGCCCAGAAGGTGCAGTGTTGGAAGCAAACACTGGTGACACCGTTCTAGATGTAGCACTGAAAAATGGTATCGGTATTGAACACGCATGTGAAAAGTCATGTGCTTGTACAACTTGCCACGTGATCATTCGTGAAGGTTTTGATTCACTGGAAGAGAGTGAAGAACTAGAAGACGATATGCTAGATAAAGCATGGGGTCTGGAACCAGAATCTCGCTTAGGTTGCCAAGCGAAGGTCGCTGATGAAGATTTGGTTGTTGAGATTCCGAAATACACGTTGAACCACGCGTCAGAAGATCACTAATACTATCTCCCCAATAATATAGGGGCGAAGCAAAAGGAAGATGAGCAATGAAATGGACAGATTCTCGCGACATCGCGATTGAGCTTTGTGACAAGTTTCCTGATACGGATCCTAAAACGGTACGTTTTACGGATTTACATCAATGGATCACTGAATTGGAAGAGTTTGACGATGAACCAAACCGTTCTAATGAAAAGATCCTAGAAGCCGTTATCTTGTGCTGGATGGATGAAGCTGACTAATGCTCGATTCGGCGGTAAAACGCAGCAGAGTTAACAATTCTCACTAAAAAAAGCGGACCTCAAGGTCCGTTTTTTTATCAAGTTGACATTTTTACCCTACATAATGCTAACATCCGTTAGTTATTAAAAAGAAGAGGCGTAGGCAACGCCGTTATAAGACAAGGAGAAACCATGTCTACACAGATGTCTGTATTTCTAAGCCAAGAACCAGCGGCACCACATTGGGGCGACAAAGCATTGCTTTCTTTCGCTGAAAATGGCGCAACGATTCACCTAGGTGAAGGGCATGATCTTGGCGCAGTCCAACGTGCAGCTCGTCAACTAGATGGCCAAGGAATTCGTTCAATTCTACTTGCTGGTGATAACTGGGATGTTGAAAGCGTTTGGGCTTTCCACCAAGGTTACCGCAACCCGAAAAAACACGGCACACTAGAGTGGATTGCTCTGTCTGAAAAAGACCAAGCTGAGCTTCATGCTCGCATCACTGCAACCGACTTTACTCGTGACATTATCAACAAAACAGCAGAAGAAGTTGCCCCTCGTCAACTGGCAACCATGGCTGCGGAATTCATCAAATCTGTTGCGCCTCAAGGTACAGTTACTGCTCGTATCGTAAAAGATAAAGACCTACTGTCGGAAGGCTGGGAAGGTATCTACGCAGTGGGTCGTGGTTCTGAGCGAACGTCAGCAATGCTGCAACTTGATTACAACCCAACAGGCGATGAAAACGCACCAGTCTTTGCATGCTTAGTTGGTAAAGGCATTACATTTGACTCAGGCGGTTACAGCTTGAAACCATCAAACTTCATGACGGCAATGAAGGCTGATATGGGCGGTTCAGGTACGATTACTGGTGGTCTTGGTCTCGCTATTCTTCGTGGTCTGAACAAGCGTGTGAAGCTGATTCTTTGTTGTGCTGAGAACATGGTATCTGGTCGTGCGCTTAAACTTGGCGACATCATCACCTACAAAAACGGTAAGACGGTTGAGATCATGAACACCGACGCCGAAGGGCGCTTGGTACTTGCTGATGGTCTTATTTACGCAAGTGAGCAAACCCCAGAGCTCATCATTGACTGTGCAACGCTGACAGGCGCAGCGAAGAACGCACTAGGTAATGATTACCATGCGCTAATGAGTTTTGACGACGAGCTTTCTCATCAAGCGCTAACGGCCGCGAACCAAGAGAAAGAAGGTCTGTGGCCACTACCTCTTGCTGATTTCCACCGTGGCATGCTGCCATCAAACTTTGCTGACCTGTCTAACATCAGTTCTGGTGATTACTCTCCTGGTGCGAGCACTGCCGCGGCATTCTTGTCTTACTTCGTTGAAGATTACAAGAAAGGTTGGTTGCATTTTGATTGCGCGGGTACTTACCGTAAGTCAGCGTCAGATAAATGGTCTGCTGGTGCGACGGGTATGGGGGTTCGTACTCTTGCCCGTTTCCTAAACGAACAAGCCACGAAATAAGACTTTTGCCAGTGCAGACTTTTGTCTGTACTGGTATAACTAAGAGAGACGCAAGTCACTCATATAAAACTATTATTACAAGTACAAAAAGGAAACTTTATGGCTCTAGAAAGAACGTTTTCAATTGTTAAGCCCGACGCTGTAGAACGCAATCTGATTGGTGAGATCTACCACCGCATTGAAAAAGCTGGTCTACGCATCGTTGCTGCAAAAATGGTTCATCTGACAGAAGAACAGGCGAGTGGTTTTTACGCAGAACATGAAGGCAAACCTTTTTTCCCTGCACTGAAAGAGTTCATGACATCTGGTCCTATCATGGTTCAGGTTTTGGAAGGTGAAGATGCAATCGCTCGTTACCGTGAGCTAATGGGGAAAACAAATCCAGAAGAAGCGGCATGTGGCACTATCCGTGCAGACTACGCACTTAGTATGCGTTACAACTCTGTTCATGGCTCAGACAGCCCTACATCTGCAGCTCGTGAGATTGAATTCTTCTTCCCTGAGTCAGAGATTTGCCCGCGTTAATCTTGTTCTAATATGAATGTTGAGCCTCGGAATTTTCCGGGGCTTTTTATTATCGAAAATTGACTGAGAACTGATCACACCTATTGTCTAAAATTTAATCTATAGGATTTTAATGCCTTAGCAAACTCAGGGTCTTAGAACCCTTGTTGTAGCTGCATAAAGGCTGTACAATTCGCGCCCTTATTCTTGTTTCAGTCATTGAGAGGCAACATGACCACTGAAAAAATCAATCTACTCGACTTTGATCGCAAAGGCATGCGTCAATTTTTCGCGGAAGAGCTAGGCGAAAAAGCGTTCCGTGCGGATCAGGTTATGAAGTGGATCTACCATTTCGGTGTTGATGACTTCGATAACATGACGAACATCAACAAGAAGCTACGTGAAAAACTGCAACACAAGTGCGAAATCAAAGCACCAACGGTAGCAGAAGCTCAGCACTCTTCAGACGGCACAATCAAGTGGGCGATGAAGGTGGGTGATCAGGACGTAGAAACGGTTTATATCCCAGAAGAAGATCGTGCGACATTATGTGTATCGTCTCAGGTAGGTTGTGCGCTGGAATGTAAGTTCTGTTCAACTGCTCAACAGGGGTTCAACCGTAACCTAAAAGTTTCTGAAATCATTGGTCAGGTATGGCGTGCTGCGCGCGAAGTTGGTTTGCAAAAAGAAACCGGTCGTCGCCCAATCACTAACGTGGTAATGATGGGCATGGGTGAGCCTCTTCTAAACATGAAGAACCTTATCCCTGCGCTTGAAATCATGCTTGATGATCTTGGCTTTGGCTTGTCTAAACGTCGTGTCACCGTATCTACTTCTGGTGTGGTTTCTGGTCTTGATCAGATGACGGGTAAAATTGACGTCGCATTGGCGATCTCTCTACACGCGCCAAATGATGAACTGCGTAGCCAAATTATGCCGATCAACGACCGTTGGGACATTCAAGATTTCCTTGCATCCGTTCGTCGTTACATCGCTTCATCGAATGCTAATCGCGGAAAAGTAACCGTTGAGTACGTACTACTTGATCATGTGAATGATGATATGGACCACGCTCGTGAACTTGCGGAACTCATGAAAGATACGCCATGTAAGATCAACCTGATTCCGTTTAACCCGTATCCAGGTTCTCCTTACAAAAAACCAAGTAACTCACGCATCGACCGTTTCCAGAAAACATTGATGCAATACGAACACACGGTAACGGTTCGTAAAACGCGTGGTGATGATATCGATGCCGCATGCGGGCAGTTAGTTGGTGATGTTATTGACCGCACCAAACGTACAGCATCTCTAAAAGCTGCGCGTGGTGCAGAAACCATCGACGTAAAAGCAGTATAAGTTGTAACAAATTCTTGAATAGCCAGAGCCTTATGCTCTGGCTATTTTGTTTGTAATATCTACACTGTATCCTTATAGACACAGCGTTGTGAGTAGAAATATTACTTAGCTGTGTCAATTTTTGGACAAAAGCTTGAGCTATCTGTTAATTTGAGAGCAAAGAGTTTTTGTCTTCCTTATACATTCGCTTATCATGGTGAGCGAAATATAACAAAGACACTGACTATTCTCAGTATTCTCTCAATTACGTTTGCTGATTCATTGCAAGCGAGCATTCATACTCCGAACACTGAGAATTTCTAAAAGATTATTTTGGTTAACGCGTTTAGGCTAGCTATCTTTAAGTGAGGCTTAAGAACAAAAACGAAAATAAATAACTGTGTTAGCCACCAAACAGATTAAATACCGCCATTATGACAGAACACGAAAACACCAATGAAGTCCCGCTTTCTATGGAAGCTGGCACGTTACTAAAAAACAAACGCGAATCTCTAGGGATGACTCAGAAGCATGTTGCTGATCGCCTAAGACTTCGCGTTTCTGTTATTGAAGATATTGAAAGTAATCGATTTGAAGCACAGCAAGTTACTACGTTTACTCGTGGTTACTTACGTTCTTATGCAAAGCTTGTTGGGCTTGATGAAAAGATTGTTTTGGCAGCTTTAGAGCAAACTTCTGAAGTTCACGTTAAGCCACAAGAAACAGAGATGCAAAGTTTCTCTCGTAAAACCAAACACGAGAAACACAATAGCCGAATTATGCTGCTCACATGGGCGATTGCGATTGTGATTACTGGTATCTCTGGCGCTTGGTGGTGGCAGAACCAGCAAGAAAACAGCCTTGCTCAAGTTGTGACAGAATCAAGTTCAGAAACGGAACAAACAGCGGACGATGCTGATATCGATCTAATGAGTGCCGATGAACTTATCGCAAGCACGCCTGCGGAAGTTGCGCCAGTGGTAGAAGTTGCTGAAGCCGTTTCATCTGCTGACGAGACGGTAAGTAAAGCAGAAAGCGCGGTAGCAGCAACTGAAGAAACGGTGACAGAAGCTGTGGCAGAAGAGCCTGTTGCGGTCATCGAAGATGCTCAAGCAACTCAAGAACCAATGACGCCTGTTGTGCCAGAGGGCATGACGTTATTAACCATGAAGTTTAAAGCAGACTGCTGGATTCAGGTTAAGGACTCGAATGGCAAAACGCTAGTAAGCGGGACCCGTAAACCGGGTCAAGACGTAGAACTTGCCGGAAAAGCACCTTTTAAAGTGATATTAGGCGCACCAGAAGGCGTAACCATGACATTTGCAAGTGAACCTGTCGACCTTTCTGGGTATACTTCAGGCAAAGTCGCTAGATTCACTTTACCGTTATAAATATTATGCAACACGAATCTCCAATTATTCGTCGTAAATCGACGCGTATTTATGTGGGTGATGTGCCAATTGGTGATGGTGCACCGATTGCTGTACAGTCAATGACAAACACTCGCACGACTGATGTGGAAGCTACAGTCGCACAAATCCGAGCATTAGAAAAAGTGGGAGCAGACATTGTACGTGTTTCTGTTCCTACTATGGATGCAGCGGAAGCTTTTAAGCTCATCAAACAGCAAGTGTCTGTGCCGTTAGTTGCGGACATTCACTTTGACTACCGTATCGCCCTGAAAGTGGCAGAGTACGGTGTTGATTGTTTGCGTATCAACCCAGGTAACATCGGAAACGAAGAGCGTATTCGCTCTGTTGTTGATTGTGCCCGTGACAAAAACATCCCTATCCGTATTGGTGTAAACGGTGGTTCTTTGGAAAAAGATCTGCAGATGAAATACGGTGAGCCAACGCCAGAGGCATTGGTAGAGTCGGCGATGCGTCACGTGGATCATCTAGACCGTCTTAACTTTGACCAGTTCAAAGTCAGTGTGAAAGCGTCAGATGTGTTCCTAGCGGTGGATTCATACCGTCTATTGGCAAAACAGATTGACCAGCCACTACACCTAGGTATCACCGAAGCCGGTGGTGCAAGAGCTGGTGCTGTTAAGTCATCGGTTGGTCTTGGTATGCTTTTGGCTGAAGGCATCGGTGATACGTTACGTATCTCATTGGCGGCAGATCCAGTAGAAGAGATCAAAGTTGGCTTTGATATTCTTAAGTCTCTGCGTATCCGCTCACGTGGCATCAACTTTATTGCTTGTCCAAGCTGTTCACGTCAGGAGTTCGACGTGATTAACACAGTTAACGCATTGGAAGAGCGTCTAGAAGACATCATCACACCTATGGATGTGTCTATCATCGGCTGTGTCGTAAACGGTCCAGGTGAAGCTGAGGTTTCACACCTAGGTCTAGCTGGCAGCAATAAGAAGAGCGCATTCTACGAAGACGGCAAACGTCAGAAAGAGCGTTTCGACAACGATGATCTAGTGAATCAGCTAGAAGCGAAAATCCGTGCGAAAGCGTCTGTATTAGACCAAGCTAACCGCATCGATATCAAACAAGAAGATTAATCTCATAGCTTGAGCACACTAAGTGTGCTCGGGTTACTAAGCGACGGTAATAATTGTGGCAAAGAAAATCCAAGCAATCCGAGGCATGAACGACTGCCTTCCAACTCAGTCTCCGCTGTGGCAGAAACTTGAAAACGCAGTAAAAAGTACCGTGAGCGCATACGGCTACAACGAAGTGCGCATGCCAATCGTTGAAGAAACAAACCTATTCAGCCGCGCGGTTGGCGAAGAGACAGACGTCGTTTCAAAAGAAATGTACACCTTTGATGATCGTAACGGAGACAGCCTAACACTTCGCCCTGAAGGTACAGCGGGCTGTGTACGTGCATGTATTCAAAATAGCCTGATCAACCGTGACGAACAACGTCTATGGTACATGGGGCCAATGTTCCGCCATGAGCGCCCGCAGAAAGGTCGTTACCGTCAATTCCACCAGTGTGGTGTTGAGGTGTTCGGTCTAAATGGTCCAGATGTTGATGCTGAGCTTATCATGATGACAGCACGTCTATGGCGTGAGCTGGGTATCCATGAACATGTTCGTCTTGAGCTTAACTCTATCGGTTCTCAAGAAGATCGCGCAGATTACCGCACGGCACTGGTTGCGTTCCTTGAGCAACATATCGATGTGCTAGACGAAGATTGTAAGCGTCGTATGCACACGAACCCACTGCGAGTTCTGGATACGAAGAACCCTGAAGTTCAGGCTATTTTAGGCGATGCACCTCGTCTTTCTGAGTACTTAGGTGAAGAATCTAAAGCACACTTCGCAGGTCTATGTGAACTTTTAGACGCTGCAGGTATCGAATACACAGTTAACGAGCGTCTAGTTCGTGGTCTGGATTACTACAATCGTACGGTGTTTGAGTGGATCACTGAAAGCTTAGGTGCTCAAGGCACAGTATGTGGCGGTGGTCGTTACGATGGTCTTGTAGAACAATTAGGTGGCAGTGCAACACCAGCAGTTGGTTTTGCAATGGGCCTAGAGCGTCTTGTTTTGATGCTAGAAACACTAGAGCTAACAGATGTTCGTCGAAGTGTTGATGTTTACGTAGTGACAGCTGGCGAAGGCACAATGATGGTAGGCATGAAGCTAGCAGAACAGCTTCGTGAAGCTGTTCCAGGTGTTCGTGTGATGAATCACTTCGGTGGTGGTAACTTCAAGAAACAGTTTAAACGCGCAGACAAAGTCGGTGCTGTTGTAGCATTAGTGCTGGGCGAAAACGAAGTTGCGGATAATACCGTAGTACTAAAAGATTTGGTTGGTGGTGAGCAAGAGACTTACAATCAAGCAGAAGTTGCTGAGAAGATCGCAGCACTTATCTAAGTCTTTTAATAAGCTAAAGATTATATCCTAATTTGTAATAACGAGGCTCCCAAGATAGGAGCCTTTCGACGAATAGGAGCAATGGTAGCCCTTGCTGCCATTTACATGTTTTAAGAGGACAGGAAGTGGAACTTTACGATACTGAAGAACAACAAGTTGAAGCCATTAAAGACTGGTGGAAGGAAAACGGCAAAGCCGTCATCATCGGTGCGGTTGTTGGTTTAGGTGGTCTATTTGGCTGGCGTTACTACCAGGATTCTGTCGTTCAGGCGAGTGAAGCAGCTTCTCAAAGCTACACAACAGCGATGAATGCTTTGCAAACGAAAGGCGCAGATGCTCAAACAGATATTCAAGCGTTCATTGATTCAAACAAAGTGAAAGAGTACTCAGTACTTGCTGCACTTCAATTAGCAAAAGTTCAGGTTGATGCAAAAGATCTTGCCGCTGCGCTTGAGCAATTGAAATGGGCTCAAAGCAACACGAAAGATGCCGCGCTAACTCCACTTATCAGCTACCGTATTGCGCGCATTGAAGCGGAAATGGGCAACTTTGACGCAGCAAATGCTGAGCTAAGCAAAGTAACAGATGCAGCATGGACGGGTCGTATTGCAGAACTTCGTGGTGATATCGCACTTCGTCAAGGTGACAAAGAAGCGGCATACGCAGCTTACACGGAAGTTCAGCAAGCAGCAGATGCTAGCCCGACGCTACAAATGAAATTGGACGATCTGGCGAAATAAGGACCGCATTGGATGAAAAGAGTCTTTAAGAAAGCCTTGTTAGGGGCATTAACAGTGGGAATTCTTGCCGGTTGTGCTAGCGAGGAAGACACCATTGTTATGGCTCCACTGCCTCAGGTAGATAGCCAGTTCACACCAAGCAGTGAATGGAGTACATCAATTGGAGATGGCGTAGGTCATTACTTCTCTAAGCTGTCTCCTGTCATGGCCAATGACACTCTGTTTGTTGCTAGTCGTGATGGTTTAGTTAAAGCATTGGACCCAGAAAACGGCAAGCAGAAGTGGCAAGTAAATCTAGAAGAAGATGTGATTGCTCGTCTTTCTGGCGGTATTACAGCGGCTTACGAAAATCTTTATATTGGTTCTGAAAACGGTGAAGTGATCGCGCTTGACCAAGACACTGGTGACGTGATTTGGCGTATTGAAGTTGGCGGTGAAGTATTGGCGAAGCCAATCGCAGACTCAGGTTTGATCATCGTTAATACTAGCCGTGGCACTCTCATTGCGCTTGACGAAAGCACTGGTGAGCAACGTTGGGCACTGAGCACTGAAGTTCCAAACCTAACCTTGCGTGGCGATAGCACACCAACTGCAATCGGTGGTGGTGTATTCTGGGGTACTGCGAATGGACGTCTTGCGGCGGCAATCGTTGAACGCGGTCAGTTGATTTGGCAACAGCCAGTTGGAACACCAAAAGGCGCAACTGAGATTGATCGTCTGGTTGACGTAGATTCTTCTCCTATCGTTCTTGGCGGTACTCTTTTCACTGTTGGTTACAACGGTCAGTTGATTGCTATCGACTTGCGCAGCGCAAACCCAATTTGGAAACGTAACTACTCATCAGCCACAGATATTGCGACAGATGGTAGTCGTATCTTTGTGATTACAGAGAAAGATCATGTGGTCGCTGTTGATGCACGTAGTGGTACTGAGCTTTGGGAAAACAGCAAGCTTGAGTACCGTCAGCTAACAGCTCCTGTCCTTGTTGATAACTATCTTGTTGTTGGTGATACATTGGGTTACTTGCACTGGATGGATCGTTCAACGGGTGAGTTCGTCGCACAACAGTTTGTCGATGACAGCGGTTTCGCTGTAGGGCCAACCTTGTTGTCAGATGGTTACGTGATTACCACTCGCAATGGCGATGTAAAGAAACTAACCATTAACGAATAATATCGTGATATAATTCACATTCGGCTCCTGGCTGGTAACAGTTAGGGGCCGTTTTGTTGTTTGAAATTATTATTTATTAACAGTTATTCCTGACGTGGTTATAGGTAAAAAGCTGGTTTGATTTGGCATTAGGCAAGTCGTTACCTATAACTACAGAAGAAAGATTATTGTAGAGGTTGTTATGGTACCTGTTGTTGCTCTTGTGGGGCGTCCAAACGTAGGTAAATCTACGCTATTTAACCGATTGACTCGTACTCGTGATGCGTTGGTTGCGGACTTCCCTGGCCTAACGCGTGACCGTAAATATGGCCAAGCTCGCCTTGGTGAGGAACACGAATTCATCGTTATTGATACCGGTGGTATTGATGGTACGGAAGAAGGCGTAGAAACAAAGATGGCAGAACAATCGTTAGCGGCTATTGATGAAGCTGACGTAGTGCTGTTCCTTGTTGACGGTCGCGCTGGACTAACGCCATCGGATGAAGCGATTGCTGCGCATCTGCGTAAAATCGAAAAGCCAGCGATGTTGGTAGTAAACAAAATCGATGGTATTGATGCTGACGCCGCATGTGCCGATTTCTGGCAGCTTGGTGTTGACGATATGTACCAAATCGCTGCGGCACACGGTCGTGGTGTAACGGCATTGCTAGAGCGTGCATTAGCGCCATTTTTCGATGATCTACTGGCAAGTGAATCTGAAGAAGGTGAGATTGAAGATCTGACTGAATTCGAAGATGAAGAGTTAGCGATCGAAGATTACACCGAAGAAGACGCAGAAGCTGAGTTCAAACGTTTGCAAGACCAGCCAATCAAACTGGCAATTATTGGTCGTCCAAACGTAGGTAAATCAACGCTGACTAACCGTATTCTTGGTGAAGAACGTGTAGTGGTATATGACATGCCAGGAACCACTCGTGACTCTATCTACATTCCAATGGAACGTGATGGTCGTGAGTATGTGCTGATCGATACTGCGGGCGTACGTCGTCGTGGTCGTATCAACGAAACAGTAGAAAAATTCTCTGTTGTTAAAACGCTGAAAGCCGTAGAAGATGCAAACGTGGTTCTATTGGTTATCGACGCGCGTGAAAACATTTCTGACCAAGATCTTAGCCTACTTGGCTTCGCACTGAATGCTGGTCGTTCAATCGTACTAGCGGTAAACAAGTGGGACGGTCTGGATAACGATGTAAAAGAGAATGTGAAGAAAGAACTCGACCGCCGTTTAGGCTTCGTTGATTTTGCACGTATTCACTTTATCTCTGCATTGCACGGTACTGGCGTTGGTCACTTGTTCGAGTCGATTCAAGAAGCGTACAAGTCGGCAACGACACGTGTAGGCACATCTGTTCTTACTCGTATCATGAAGATGGCAACAGACGATCACCAACCGCCTATGGTTCGTGGCCGTCGTATTAAGCTTAAATATGCACACGCGGGTGGTTACAACCCACCAATCGTGGTTGTTCACGGTAACATGGTTCGCGATCTACCTGATTCGTACAAACGTTACTTGATGAACTACTTCCGTAAGTCTCTGGAAATCATGGGTACACCAATCCGTATTAACTTCCAGAACAGCGATAACCCGTACGAAAACCGTGGTGGCAAGCTGACTCTTTCTCAAGAGCGTAAGCGCAAACGTATGATGTCTGCAGTGAAGAACCGCAACAAGTAATCGCCTAAGATTTTATGAATACCCAAGTTTCGACTTGGGTATTTTTTTATTCGAAGCTTTCATAAGAAGTAATTAACACATGACAATCACAGCAACCAAGACGTGTTTCTGTCATCAAACTTGGCAGTTAGAGGCGCACGTACAATTTGTTCAATCTACATCAGAAGCTACCCATGTTGTTACTGATGTCACGCCTTTTCATCCAGTCAGCCATATTTGGCCAGATCATCCAGCGGACAAAGGCACACTAACTATAAAAGGAATGAAGTTTGAAGTGGTTGACTGCCAAGTTGGTGCTGTAGAACTAGCAAGCGGCGAGTTATATATTGGCCAAGCTATTCCGGTAAAACGTGATACTGAAGGGTGGGCGTTTGTTGTAGTGCATGTCTTGCCATTCACCGATACGTTTGATGCTGGTGATATTGCGTTGCTGGAAGTAGACAAAGAATACCAACTGTCTCTAAGTCGCGGTCATAGCGCAGGACACATCGCATATCTTGCGCTCAATAAGGTGCTGGCGCAGAACTATTGGCGTAAAGATGCTGACCGTAAAGACCCGCATGGTAACTACGATTTCAATAGCTATGCGCAAGAAACCAGTTTTGTCACCCAAGACAAATGTCTGGATACGTATCGTTTAGGCAAAACACTCCGCAAAAGGGGTTTAAACAGTGCAGATATGCTGTCTGACCTGAAAAGTATCGAACAACAGGTGAATGTTCTGTTGGGGGATTGGTTAAAAAGAGACGCTGCGATCACTGTCGATTGCCATGGGGAACACCTCACGGACTCACGTTATTGGCAATGTGATTTAGGCGAAGGAGAAATCGCTGTCATCCCTTGTGGGGGAACGCATGCGAGTCATTTGAGTGACTTTGGTTCTATCCTAGTCACGCTAGTGGAAATAGACTCACAAACTATCGAAATGCACACCGATGTAATACGCTAAATTTGGATTCTGATCTTTTTATTAAATCCTGTTATCTTGGTTTTTGGTTCGAAAGTGTAGTTTTTAGTTCTGAATAAAATTGAGAGACAGAATATGTAACTTATGCTTTCGGTATGTGGTTATATAAATATTCTTTTAAGGGGTGATCGCTGATCAAAGGGGAAATATCCGAAGATCAGTATGTGATCTTTTATAGTGTCGCGTGCGCATAATGTGAGTTAGCTACCTGTGTAATATTAATAGATTTATTATATTCCTAGCTAACAAACATAATAACAATGTGAATACGCAGTACGATGGATAAAGATAGACTGTTAGATGCTCACCGAGCAGTCAATCGTCTTTTAGGTAAGCTTGCTCTTGGGATGAGTCGCGATAAACTTAATCATGAAGTGATTGAGTTAAGTGAACATTTGTTCGGAAAGAGGCAAGCTTCAATATTACGATTACAGCCAGATACAAACACACTTCATTTAGAATTTGCCCCGCATTTGCCTGATTTTTATAACCAAGCGATTGAAGGCGTTCCTATTGGACCTGATATTGGTTCTTGTGGGGCTGCCGCATTTTTAAAGCAAACCGTTGTAGTGAGTGATATTGATCATCATGTTAACTGGGCGGCTTTTCTTAAACTTACTCAGCGAGCGAATCTGCATTCTTGTTGGTCTGTCCCTATTATTGCTTCCGATGGTCATGTGCTTGGTACATTCGCGGTCTACAGTACTGAGCCGTCAACACCGCACCCTTATGAAATTAAAGTACTAGAAATGCTTGCGGCTTTGTATGCGATTGCATTGGAGAAGTTTCGCCTGGAAGAGCAGCTTCACTTTCATGCAAGTCGAGATTCATTAACTCACTGCTTCAATCGTCGAGCTTTGTTGGCCGAGGTTGACCACAAAGTGAATGGTGAATGTGGGCGGAATGCCGTTGTCGGTTGCTTTTTTGTCGATATCGATGAATTTAAGTACATCAACGATCGTTTTGGTCATGAAGCGGGTGACCAAGTGCTTATTTTAGTGGCTGAGCATTTAAAGCAGGTCTTTCGTTCATGTTCAGTGATAGGGAGATATGGAGGGGATGAGTTTGTTGGCTTTAGCTGCTTTGCTGATGATCGCGCTTATCAAGAGTTTGGTATCCGTTTAGAAGCGGAGCTCAACCAAATCTGTCATTTAGAAGAATATTCAGTTAGGGCAAGTATTGGTTGGGCTTGTAGTTTAGCGAGTGAACGTGCAGTGTTAGAGCAGCTTATCCAACAAGCTGATGTGGCAATGTATCAAAACAAGCGTGCCAAACGAGCGTGATTAAGATCAAAGCACAAGATTGCCTTATGCTTAAACTGTGAGTCAGTAAATAGAAGTTTTTAGGGGTAACCATGCAACCGAATATTTGCCCAACATGCGATATTGAGCTGGAGTGGACAGGTCAATACCACTGTAATCAATGTGAGTCGGATTATAAGAAAGTGGGATTTTGTCCAGATTGCGACGCTGAACTAGAAAAGCTACAAGCTTGTGGTGCGGCGAACTATTTCTGCAACAGTTGTAATGAACTCAAATCGAAATCACGTGTTCGATTTGAGTTTCAGAAAGTCAGTTAATTAACGGTTGAGCGAAGCTCACCATCAGATAAGCGGGTGACCAATACGTCGCCCGTTTTTACATCTTTCGCTTGAGTAACAACCTGACCTTGCTCAGTTTGAGTGATCGAGTAGCCACGTTTTAGCGTTGCCAGTGGGCTTACCGTATCTAGCTTCTCAGCCGCGATTGCCAGTTGATGGCGCATGGTCAGTAACTTACGGTCCATTGCATCCAGCAATTTTTGCTCAACTCGATCAAGCTTCGACTTCTGCTCAGCCAAGCGCTTTACTGGTGAGTTCAGTTGTAGGCGATGATGCTTACGCTCAACAGCTTGTTGGCGTGTAGTAATGAATCGTTGCATCGCGCGTTGTAGGCGCATCTCCAACTCATCAAGTTGTTGCGTCTGGCGTTGCAATTGATAGCTTGGGTGTTGGCGCTCTAAACGGTGTATAAGTTGAGCTGATTGCTGTTTTTGCTGCGCTAGGTAGTAACGCATTGCACTGGCTAGCTTATGTTGACGAGTCACCAAAGCTTGATCTTTGTGGCTGTTATCGCGGCTTACCAATTCAGCCGCCGCTGATGGAGTCGGCGCTCGCATGTCCGCTACAAAGTCGGCAATAGTTACGTCAACCTCATGACCAACTGCACTGATGATCGGAATTTGGCTTGCAGCAATCGTGCGAGCAAGAATTTCGTTGTTAAAGCACCAAAGGTCTTCTAACGAGCCGCCACCACGACCAACAATCAATACATCACATTCATCACGACTGTTTGCACGACCGATCGCTTGCGCAATTTGAATGGCCGCTTCTTCACCTTGCACCATGGTCGGGTAAACCACCACGGGTAGGGAAGGATCACGGCGTTTCAATACGTCTAAGATGTCGTACAGCGCTGCACCGGTTTTTGAGGTGATCACACCAACGCGTTTTGGGTGCTCAGGTAAAGGCTGCTTATTGGTTTGAGCAAACAAACCTTCTGCTGCCAATTTCATCTTAAGTGCTTCGAACTCTTGTTGCAGACGACCATCACCTTCAGGTTGCATGCTTTCAATGATCAATTGGTAGTCACCACGAGGCTCATACAGAGACAGACGTGCTTTAACTAATACTTGATTGCCGTTAGCAGGTTTGAAAGTGACGCGACGATTGTTACCACGGAACATGGCACATTTAACTTGAGCGCGAGAATCTTTAAGAGTGAGATACCAGTGACCAGAGACAGGAGCTGAGAAGTTGGATATCTCTCCGACAAGCCAGACGATCCCCATTTCGTTTTCAAGTAACAGGCGGACTTCCGCATTGAGTCGAGAAACAGTGAAGATGTTTTGATTGGTCTGGGAGAGCACAGCTAATTCCGTAGACGTGAGTATGGAAATTAGCGGCAATATAATACATATCAAGAGGGTGATTGCAAGAAAAAAATTAAAAAATTTGTGGTCAAGCGATTGCGTTAACCGTATAATCCCTCCGCAATATCTAATCCAAATGTAGCCAACAACCTAAAACTGGTTACCCTCATTATGCGAAACGATGAGATTGGATTGTTCTTTCTACTCCTCTAATTGTGAGATATTGCAAATGCTAAGAATTGCCAAAGAAGCGCTGACATTCGATGACGTACTACTCGTGCCAGCTCACTCCACTGTTCTCCCAAACACAGCTGATCTTCGCACTCAGCTGACTAAGAACATCACCCTAAACATCCCAATGATTTCAGCGTCTATGGACACTGTTACTGAAGCTCGTCTAGCTATCGCGCTAGCGCAAGAGGGTGGCATTGGCTTTATCCACAAAAACATGTCTATTGAGCAGCAAGCTGCTGAAGTTCGTAAAGTTAAGAAGTTCGAAGCTGGTGTCGTTTCTGACCCAGTAACGGTAAACCCTGAAGCGACAATCGCTGACGTGGTAGCTCTAACTGAAAAACACGGCTTCGCTGGTTTCCCTGTCATCACAGAGAACAACGAGCTTGTAGGCATTATCACTGGTCGTGATGTGCGCTTTGTTACTGACCTTTCTAAGAAAGTGTCGTCAGTAATGACAGCAAAAGAAAACCTTGCAGCAGTTAAAGAAGGTGCAACTCGTGAAGAAGTGCAAGAGAAGATGCACGAAGCACGCGTTGAAAAAGTACTGGTTGTGAATGATGATTTCCAACTAACCGGTATGATCACTGCGAAAGACTTCCACAAAGCAGAACGTAAACCAAACGCATGTAAAGATGAGCGCGGTCGCCTACGTGTTGGCGCAGCTGTTGGTGCTGGCGCTGGTAACGAAGAGCGTGTTGCTGCTTTGGTTGAAGCTGGTGTTGACGTTCTACTTATCGACTCTTCACACGGCCACTCTGAAGGTGTACTAAACCGTATCCGCGAAACTCGTGCTGCTTACCCAGATCTAGACATCATCGGTGGTAACGTTGCGACGGGTGCTGGTGCTAAGGCTCTTATCGAAGCGGGCGTTAGCGCAGTTAAAGTTGGTATCGGCCCTGGTTCAATCTGTACAACTCGTATCGTAACGGGTGTTGGTGTTCCTCAAGTAACAGCAATCGCAGACGCGGCAGAAGTGGCGGATTCATTCGGCATTCCAGTTATCGCTGACGGCGGTATCCGTTTCTCTGGTGACATCTGTAAAGCAATCGTGGCTGGCGCATCTTGTGTGATGGTTGGTTCAATGTTCGCAGGCACAGAAGAAGCCCCTGGTGAAGTGATTCTTTACAACGGTCGTTCTTACAAGTCTTACCGTGGCATGGGTTCTCTTGGTGCAATGTCTCAAGGTTCATCTGACCGTTACTTCCAGTCTGACAATGCAGCAGACAAGCTAGTACCAGAAGGTATCGAAGGTCGTATCGCATACAAAGGTCGTCTAAAAGAAATCGTACACCAACAAATGGGTGGTCTACGTTCAAGCATGGGTCTTACTGGCTCTGCAACGATTGAAGATATGCGTACTAAAGCTGAATTTGTTCGTATCTCAGGTGCGGGCATGGCTGAATCACACGTACACGACGTTCAAATCACTAAGGAAGCACCAAACTACCGTCGCGGTTAATTTTTACTGCTGTAAAAATAAAACCTATACACTCGACGTAAACGTTTGCTTTTTTCCTTGAAGCATTAATAAGAGGCGAGTACACTCGCCTCCGTTTTAATAACCTAGCTTATAAGACTGCTCAAAATGACTAAAAATATTCATGACCAACGTATTCTGATCTTGGACTTCGGTTCTCAGTACACTCAGCTAGTAGCGCGCCGTGTACGTGAAATCGGTGTTTACTGTGAACTGTGGAGCTGGGACGTTGAAGAAGCGGATATTCGTGAATTCAATCCAGACGGTATCATCCTATCTGGTGGTCCAGAAAGCGTAACGGAAGATAACTCTCCACGCGCTCCTCAATACGTATTTGACTCTGGTGTGCCAGTACTAGGTGTATGTTACGGCATGCAAACTATGGCTGAGCAGCTAGGTGGTAAAGTAGCGGGTTCTACTGAACGTGAATTCGGCTACGCACAAGTTAAAGTTTCTGGTGAATCTGCACTGTTTAAAGATCTTGAGTTAACTCAAGACGTGTGGATGAGCCACGGTGACAAAGTAGTAGAAATTCCTGCTGACTTCGTGAAAGTCGGTGAGACAGACACATGTCCGTACGCTGCGATGGCGAACGAAGAGAAGAAATACTACGGCGTTCAGTTCCACCCAGAAGTAACGCACACGAAAGGCGGCCTACAAATGCTAGAGAACTTCGTTCTTGGCGTATGTGGCTGTGAGCGTCTATGGACTTCTGAATCTATCATCGAAGACGCGGTTGCTCGTATTAAAGAGCAAGTGGGTGACGACGAAGTTATCCTAGGTCTATCTGGTGGTGTGGATTCATCGGTAGTAGCGATGCTGGTTCACCGTGCAATCGGTGACAAGCTAACGTGTGTATTTGTAGATAACGGTTTGCTTCGTCTAAACGAAGGTCAACAAGTTATGGATATGTTTGGCGACAAGTTCGGCCTGAACATCATCAAAGTTGACGCAGAAGAGCGTTTCCTAAATGCATTAGAAGGCAAAGCGGATCCTGAAGAGAAGCGTAAGACAATCGGTCACGTATTCGTAGACGTATTCGATGAAGAGTCTAAGAAGCTGAAAAACGCGAAATGGCTAGCTCAAGGTACGATTTACCCTGACGTTATCGAATCTGCTGCATCTAAGACTGGTAAAGCGCACGTGATCAAATCACACCACAATGTGGGTGGTCTTCCAGATGACATGGAAATGGGTCTTGTTGAGCCACTTCGTGAGCTGTTCAAAGATGAAGTTCGTAAGATCGGCCTAGAGCTTGGTCTTCCATACAATATGCTTTACCGCCACCCATTCCCAGGTCCTGGTCTAGGTGTTCGTGTTCTTGGTGAAATCAAGAAAGAGTACTGTGACTTGCTACGTCGTGCAGACGCTATCTTCATTGAAGAGTTACACGCTGCGGACCTATACAACAAAGTATCTCAAGCGTTCACGGTATTCCTACCAGTTCGTTCTGTAGGTGTAATGGGCGACGGTCGTAAGTACGATTGGGTTGTCTCTCTACGTGCGGTAGAAACTATCGACTTTATGACTGCGCATTGGGCGCACCTACCATACGACTTCCTAGGTAAGGTTTCTAACCGTATCATCAACGAAGTTGAAGGTATTTCTCGCGTGGTTTACGACATCTCTGGTAAGCCACCAGCGACAATCGAATGGGAATAATATTCCCTTCATATTTGAAGTAGCAACGTTGTTGACTTCTCCATTTCACCCTAATCACATAGTAAACCTATGCTCATAGGGCTGAAATGGCTTGTCGCCTAGTTGCAACTCCAACTATTTTGGGAATTAGCTTTCGTATTTGACGTAAAGATTAAAATAGTAAAGCCAGCCTTCGGGCTGGTTTTTTTATGCCTGAAAAGTGTGAACGCAGGTCTCAACTTTTTTATTAGAAAATATATACATGCGAGATTGTTGAATGTATATTCATTTTTGGTGTTTAAATATTAAAGTTGGTATTGCTATGGAACAGGCAGAAGTTACCTCCCTCATCCCCATCATTATTACGTTAGTCCTCGCGCTAACTACAAGAAACGTCGTTGTCGGCCTTTTTGCCGGCGTTGTTAGCGGTGTGGCTATGTTAGAAGGCACATTCGTCGATAAAGGTCCGCTCGATTCGTTTAGCGCACTGATGAAAAGTTACCTGTTGCCGCAACTGACTGACAGTTACAATGCGGGCGTCATTTTGCTCTTAGTCTTTATTGGTGGCTTTGTGGCCTTGATGGAAAAATCTGGCGGTGGCGTGGCGTTCGCTAAAAAGGTCACTCAATGGGTTGCCAATAAATGCCAAGCGCAGCTCTCTGCTTGGTTTGGTGGCGTTGTTATTTTCTTTTCAGACCTTGGTACACCGTTAATTGTTGGCCCTGTCTTTCGTCCTCTTTTTGATAAGCTGAAAGTCTCTCGCCAGAAACTTGCGTTTATTATTGATTCCACTTCATCCCCTGTGGCTATCCTGATCCCTTTCATCGGTTGGGGCGTTTACATTATGAGCCTGATTCAAAAAGAGTTTGCTGCACTGGATGTGGGTATCAGTGATTGGGATGCCTTTATTGGCGCGATTCCTTACCAGTTTTATGCCTTTTTAGCGATCGCGATTGTGCCGATTGTCTCTTTCTTCAAACTGGATTTTGGACCAATGGCGAAAGCGGAACAACTTGCGGAGCAGGGTTCTGATTTTGGAAAAGTGCAAGATTCATTAAATGTGTTTGAGCATAAAAATGCAAAAACAAGTTTTGTTTGGGCACCGCTGCTCGTCATGCTTGTGGTGCTTTGTTCAATCTTGGTACCTCACGGTTTTCCATTCCAGAAAGTAGCAGGTTCAACTTTCCGTGCTGCACTGTCGTCGGCGTATTTCTTTGCTGCAATTACCCTAATTAGTTTGATGGCGTTTTATGGTGTGAGAAAGCTCTCTGATGGCATTCAGGTTTACCTAAAAGGGATGTCGAACATGATGTCCGTTGCGGTGATTCTAGTTCTCGCTTGGTCACTGAGTTCTGTCGGTAAAGAGCTTGGCGCAGCGGCTTACATTGCAGAGCAAGCACAAGCTGGCTTCCCATACTGGTTATTGCCTGCCGTGGCTTTTCTATTGGCGGGTATTATCTCTTTTGCTACAGGGTCGTCATGGGGCACTTTTGCCATCATGATGCCATTGGTCATTCCAACCGCAGTCGCGATTGATGCGCCATTGCTGGTGTGTATCGGTGCGGTGCTATCTGGTGGCTTATTTGGTGATCACTGTTCGCCAATTTCGGAAACCACCATCTTGTCCTCTACGGGCGCAGGTTGTGAGCAGTATGAGCACTTTAGAACTCAATTGCCTTATGCGGTACTCAACGGTGCTATCGCTCTGACAAGCTTCCTTGTTGCGGGTGTGATGGCTTCTCCTGTAATTGTGCTGGTGGCAATAGTCGCGCAGTTTGCCATTTACTTGGTGCTCTCTAAACAGCAAGCTTCACCGACGCTAGAGCAAGCAACAGCAGATCAATAACAATAAATGAGAGCGGGGGATTATCCCCCGTTTTCTTTTGAGTCGAGGTAACAGTTTTTGTGATACCCACTGTGTAACAGTATTTATTTATGAAATTTGCGTCGCAGAATTAATTCACTTCACTCGGCGTTTTTTCTACATGATCCACTATGTGTCTAGTTATTCCTTGTATATTGTATTGTTAAATACGGAGATTAGACATGTTTGCACTCAAACATCTGCCTCTCGCATTGGGTTGTGTACTCGCTGCACAAGCTCATGCCAGCATGAATATCCAACCTGATCCACAAAACCCAAATGGTTACGTGATTGCTCGTGGCGACATCCAAGCTATGGAGCAAAGTAAAACCTCTGACCCTATGTATGCTATTTGGTCACAAGCGCTAGAGACTCGTCCAAATACGGTTGTTGAAGCGATTGTTCCAGGAGCAGCAAGCAATCCGGAAAACGTTAAGCGAGTTGAACGTGTCTTCCCTGAGAGCGAGTGGAATTTCCTTACTCAGATGGCGGCACCAGAGTATACGTACACACGTTTCTTGCGTGCGATCGGTAAGTTCCCTGCATTCTGTGGTGAGTACACTGACGGGCGTGATTCAGACGCGATTTGTAAGAAATCCATCGTGACAGCATTTGCACACTTTGCTCAGGAAACCGGTGGTCACATTGCGGTCGATAACGTATCTGACAACCCGCTTGCACTTGAAGAGTGGCAACAAGCATTGGTTCATGTGCGTGAAATGGGATGGTCAGAAGGTCAAGAGGGCTACACCACAGGTTGTGGTCAGAACGATTGGCAAAATAAGCGTTGGCCTTGTGAGCCTGGTCAAGGGTATTTCGGTCGTGGTGCAAAACAGCTTTCTTACCACTTTAACTACGGCGCTTTCTCTGAAGTGATGTTCGATGGCGATGCATCGGTATTGCTGAAGAATCCGGGCTTAGTCGCTGACTCATGGTTGAACTTAGCTTCTGCGATTTGGTTCTTCTTAACCCCTCAAGCGCCAAAACCAGCAATGCTGCACGTGATTGATCGTACTTGGGTACCATCGCAGCGTGAAATTGATGCGGGTATTGGTTATGGATTTGGTACCACGATCAACGTTATCAACGGCGGTATTGAGTGTGGTGAGCAAAACAAAGATAAAGGTCAGCCAGTTAACCGCATTCGTTACTGGGAAGGTCTAGCAGCGCACTATCAGATTCCTATCGAAGCCGATGAGACCAATACCTGTTGGCAACAAACGCCTTACGGTAGCTTAAACCTTAACGGTGCCACTGACGTGCTTTACACCAACTGGGATGGTAACTGGAAGTACTACTCAGATCGCCCGGGCGGTCACTCATTTGAATGTGAGTTGGTTGGTTTCCAAACCGCGTATTCGGCACTGGTTGCTGGTGATTACGAGAAATGTGTTACCAACTTCTACCAATCTCATGCAGGTTGGCCTGAAGTTCGCGTTGTCGATAAATTAGACCCAGTCGATCCGGTTGACCCACCTGTAGGCGGTGTTGCTGCATGGGATGCTGGCAAGGTTTATAACACGGGCGACCAAGTCTCTTACAAGGGAGCGGTATATGAAACGAAGTGGTGGTCACAAAGTAATGAGCCTACTAAAGGTGACCCATGGAAATTGGTCTCAGGTACGCCAACAGAGCCACCAGCGACTGAACCGCCAACGACTGAGCCTCCTGTAACAGAACCACCTGTCACCGAGCCGCCAGTGACAGAGCCTCCGGTTACTAAACCACCAGTATCGGGTGACTTTATTGCATGGGAACCAGGTGTGACTCAAGTGGCTAATGGCGACAAAGTGACTTATCAAGGCAAATGCTTTATCGCGAAAAATGGACCGGGTGTATGGGAATCACCGACACAGAGCAATTGGTTCTGGGATGAGATCTCTTGCCAGTAATTGAACAATAAATAGTCTAACTATCTATAAAGACTCTGCTTTTTAGCAGGGTCTTTTTTTATTCGCTTGGTTGCTTATTTGTGCAATCTAAGTTTTCAATAACGTCTTTTCTCTTTTGTTTTTGAGTCCATTAAAATTCGCGCGCAATTTTTATCAACATTTTTGAAAAGGTAATGTACATGTCTACAAAACTGGCTAACCCAGCGCCACTAGGTCTAATGGGTTTTGGTATGACTACCATCCTGCTAAACATCCACAACGCAGGTTTCTTCCCAATGGATTCTATGATTCTGGCTATGGGCATCTTTTACGGTGGTCTAAGCCAAGTACTTGTTGGCATGATGTGCTTCAAGCGTGGTGACACGTTCGGTACGACTGCATTTACTTCTTACGGTCTATTCTGGCTGACACTGGTTGGTCTAATCGTAATGCCTTACATGGGTCTTCCAGCAAGCCCTGCACACTTCATGGGTTGGTACCTACTACTATGGGGTATCTTCACTGGCTTCATGTTCATTGGCTCTCTATGCTACCCAGTAGCGAAGCAAGTAGTATTCGGTTCTCTTACTATTCTGTTCTTCCTACTAGCGGCACGTGACTTCACTGGTAGCGAGCTGATCGGTACTATCGCAGGCTTCGAAGGTATCTTCTGTGGCGCGAGCGCAATCTACTTTGCAATGGCTCAAGTACTAAACAACGAATACGGCCGTACCGTACTTCCTGTTGGTGAAAAGCAAAAGTCACAAGTTGCTACGCAAGAAATCGCTGCATAATTGCTTCGAATTGAATGCAAAAGAAAAGGGTTAGCCACTGGCTAACCCTTTTTTAATGTCCGTCGGACCACTGCTTTTTCTTATATACCTGCCAACCCATTGGGGGAGGATGTTAAGTGAAGCATTAGGTAGATGGTTGCTCTACCGTTTCTGTTGTATCGCTGTCTGCGGTTGGTGCTTTACCTGTTTTGCGCTTGTACTTCTCTTCCCAGTAAGTAGCACCTTTAATACCAAGTGCTACTGGGTTGAACGTAAACTCAGTCACACCGCGTTTCTGTTGTTCTTCGTAGTCAGCCAGCGCTTTTAGTGCAGGCTTCGACATGAAGAAAATGATCAGAATGCCGACAATGTTCAGCCATGCCATTAGACCTACGCCCACATCACCCATTGCCCACGCAAGGTTGGCAGTCTTCACGGTGCCGTAGAATACCGCAGAGATGAGTACCAGCTTCAGAATGAACATCAGACCGTTTACTTTTACAGTGCGACGGATGTACGCGATGTTCGTTTCTGCGATGTAGTAGTAAGCCAGAATCGTCGTGAAGGCGAAGAAGAACAAGGCAACCGCGATGAATGGTTTACCAACCCCAGGTAGAGCGCTTTCAATCGCCATCTGTGTAAATACAGGGCCATTAGCACCGATATCTGCAGGTAGGTTTTGCACTAAGAATGAACCCTCTACTGCGCCTTGTACGTTGTATGCACCCGTGATAAGAATCATAAACGCGGTTGCTGAACATACTAACAACGTATCGATGTAGATAGAGAATGACTGAACAAGACCTTGCTGTGCTGGGTGATCAACGCTTGCCGCTGCTGCTGCGTGAGGACCAGTACCTTGACCTGCTTCGTTAGAGTAAACACCACGTTTTACACCCCAACCAATCGCAGCACCAATACCTGCCATTGGTGTAAATGCATCACCAATGATCATGCCAACGATGCGTGGAATCTCACCGATGTTAAGTAGGATGATAACGAAAGCCGTGATGATGTAAGCCAGCGCCATGAACGGAACCACAATTTGAGTGAAGTTCGCGATGCGCTTTACGCCACCAAAGATGATGAAGGCAAGAATGACACAGACAACCGTACCAGTGAAAATTTTAGCGAAACTGAAGGTACCAATAGCGGTTTCAATCATGTCACCTGAGCCAAAGGCTGCTTCTACTGCGTTACCAATACTGTTTGATTGAACGCCGGGAAGTAGAACGCCACATGCAAAGATGGTTGCGATAGCGAAGACCCATGCGTACCACTTCTGACCCATTGCTTTTTCGATGTAGTAAGCTGGACCACCGCGGAATTCGCCTTCGTCTTCCTCTTTGTAAATCTGTGCGAGTGTTGATTCTGCGTACGCCGTTGCTGCACCAAAGAAGGCAACAACCCACATCCAGAATACTGCACCTGGGCCACCGAAGCCGATAGCAGCAGCAACACCTGCAATGTTACCTGTACCTACACGGCCAGATAGTGAAACGGCCAAAGCCTGAAATGATGAAATCCCCTTGGTTGAACTCTTACCATTAAGTAGCAAGCGCCACATTTCAAAGAAGTGACGAATCTGCACAAAGCGCGTCATGATCGAGTAGAACAAACCAGCGCCAAGACACAGATAGATCAGTGCCGGACTCCAGATAATTCCATTCAGAAAATCAACTAATGACTGCATGAGTATTTTCCCTGTTTGTTATGGTTGTGGTTGTTTTTCGTACAACACATTACCCTTTTTTGTAATGCAATTGTTAACCTTTTTAACTAAAAATCCCTTGTAGCGTGATGGTGGGCACAGAACGGTTAAATATTGTTAAAAATTGGTTCTTGTTATGTATCTGTGTGGTTTTTATTGGAAATAACAATGAATTGATTGAATATGCAGAACATTGTCATGAAAATGTTCCGCGAGAGATGATAGTTATATCTTCTGAATGCTATTCAACTTGTGGAGTAATGCACTGTTTGAAATGGTTTGCAGGTGTTTAGGCGTAACGACTCAGGTTCAATTCTGAGTGATTTGTCACTTTGGGAACGGCGTTCATGATGACGTCTGTTAGTATCTGAGCTGAGCCACAAGCCATAGTCCAACCGAGCGTGCCATGCCCTGTGTTTGTAAACAAATTCTTGTAAGGTGTTGTCCCTATAATGGGCGTACCATCGGGTGTCATAGGGCGAAATCCACTCCAAAACTCGGCTTTAGTAAAATCGGCGCTTTGCGGAAACAGATCTCGAATCACCATTTCAATCGTATTTTTGCGTTTTTGCGGTAATGAAGGATCAAAGCCTGCTAGCTCCGCGGTTCCTGCGACACGAATACGGTCATCAAAGCGCGTCATTGCGACCTTATAGGTTTCATCCATGACGGTAGAACGAGGCGAAAATTGCTCACATTCAATTGGTACCGTCAGTGAATATCCTTTGACGGGGTAAACAGGAATGTCGATCTCAAGCTGTTTGAGTAACGCTGTAGAATAGCTGCCAGAGGCAAGGACAAACTGGTCTGCTTTAAACAAACCACGGTCCGTTTGGACACCCATGATCTTTTTGCCTACGGTAACCCAATTGCTTACCTCTGTATTGAATTCAAACCTTACACCATGGGCTTTTGCTAGCTCTGTTAACTGCTGGCAGAATTGAAAACAATCACCCGTTTCGTCATCAGGTAAATATAACCCACCGACCAATTTTTCTTTTACTAATGCCAATCCTGGTTCTTGCTTGATGCACTGTTCGACATCCATTAACTGAAAACGTGTACCGCTTTGCTCTAACAACTCAAGGTCTTTCTCTATGGCATCGAGCTGCTGTTGAGAGCGAAATACTTGCAAGGTGCCTAACTGCCGCCCTTGGTATTCAATCGCATGATCACGGCGCAACTGCTCCAAACACGCACGGCTATGATTGGCGATAGAGAGCATTCGGGCTTTGTTAATTTGATAACGGGACAAAGTGCAGTTCGACACCATTTGCGTTGCCCAACGGATAAGCTCCGGGCTGAGAGATGGTTTTATTTTGAGTGGTGCATGCTCTTCAGTGAGCCACTTTATGGCTTTGAGTGGAATCCCCGGCGCAGCCCATGGTGAAGAGTAACCATAAGAGATTTGCCCGGCGTTAGCGAAGCTGGTTTCCATCGCACTGCTTGGTTGACGATCGATCACGGTAACCTGATAGCCTGCCTGAGATAAATACCAAGCCGAGGTTAAGCCGATAACACCACTGCCTATTACGATGACTTCCATTGATGCGCTCCACACATTTTCGATGTTGCGCAGTTTCTCTTCTTTACCTTTTGTTAACAATCGATATAAATTACATTCAGCGTTTAGAAAAACTATAGGCTCAAAGATGAAAAGCAGTGTCGTTAGCGGATTGTGGTTATTCAGCCAAGTGGCGGAACACAGCAGCTTTACCAGTGCTGCAAAGGCATTGCACCTAACGACAGGGGCGATCAGCCAGCAAATAATTCAGTTAGAAGAACAGCTTGGTTTTACTTTGTTTGAACGCCACTCGCGCGGAATTCGACTGACGCCTAAAGGATTACAGCTGTATCAATCCTCACAATTCCACTTCTCAGAACTAGGAAAGACACTTAAAGAGCTGCAAATTGAAAAGCCCCACAATGAAATTCGCCTCAAGCTGACGCCTTCTTTTGCGTTTAAATGGTTAGTTCCACGCCTTGAAAGTTTTCATCTAGAAAACCCCGATCTCCAAGTGCAGATTTTTGCAGAGGGAGCCCTAGTGAATAGTGAGCTAAAGGACTATGACGTTGCGATAGACTATGGTTCTCATCCCTATCGAGATAAAAGCGCAGAGCGGATTCTCAATGAGCAACTTCTACCGGTGATGAGCCCAAAATACCTTGAGGATCATAGGTGGCTAAAAACTCTTAAAGCGTCACCAGAACAATGGAGAGACGCGACGTTACTGCACGATGCTATGCCATGGGATAAGGCTCCGCGTGACTATGAATGGCTCTACTGGGCATCAAGCATGGGGTTCGATTTCAAAACGGAGGTAGGGCACTTCTTTAATCGTACGGATATGGCAATGTCTGCCGCCGAAGCTGGAGTGGGGATAGCAATGGCACGTATGGCGTTGGTGGAAGATGAACTTGAAAGCGGTCGTTTAGTCTCGCCATTTGAACCTGTGGATGCTAACGCAGGATACTACCTGATCATTAATACCAAAAGTGAGCCTACAGCGCGATTTAGACGTTGGCTTTTACAGCAAGTCCAATCATCTATGTAGAGAGATAATTGGCACAAGTGTTTAAGAAATAATAAAAATAAATTTCTTAATTACATGATACTTCGAATTGCTTCCCACAAATTGCCTTCCGTTTATTAACTCCTCTCACTCTGTCTTCTTTTTCCATATCATCCAAAAATTAATCAATGGATGAGAAAGACTATGGCTAAAAGAATCTCTCTTATGTTGGCCCTAGCTCTATTTTCGGTAGGAGCAAGTGCAATGTTTTGGCCGTTCAAAAAATACGATGTGGAAATGTCTCCAGAAGTGCGTGGTGTTATCAAGCTTGATGGCGTTCCGCAGGCTGGATTAACGGTTCATCGAGAGCTTTATTATGAAGGGTACAAAAACGGCAAAACCTTATCAGACGAAGTTCAGACCAATGAACTAGGAGAGTTCTCTTTCGAACGGCTCGTTGTTCGTTCAAGTGCTCCTGGAGATCTCTTTGGAGGAAGCTTAAGGGTTCATCAAAAAATTTCGCTCACTTATAACGGTGAACAAAAGAAGCTTTGGGGAGTTTGGTCTCCTACAGATGGGCGGAAGCCTTTGGTATCAATGCTCTCTAATATCGATTGTGAGTTAACCAATATTAAACGTATTCATGAAGTAGAGATCGCGCCGGAAAAAGGTGCGCCAATTTCGGTTTACTCGGTTTGCGACTGGAATCACGACAGGGTAACCACCTATCTGTATGACGAAGACACTGATACATACATTGCAAAAAAGGATATGGCTAAATAATTATGAGTGATATTTCCCCAAAGCAAGCCAGTTACTTGGCATCCGCAGCTTATGCCATAAAAAACAACTTAGAAGACTTAGAGGTGCCTCTTTCTCTTCGCAATGATTTTTCTTTCAAAAACATGGTTACAGGAACTAGTGGTGGTTTTTTCTTTCGCCCAGAAACTGGATTTGCTTTGTTGGGGAAAGGAAAAAGTCAGCGCCATAAGAACGACCTAGTTTTAGCTTTTAGAGGTACCGCAGGATTAGCTGATGGAATTACCGACTTAACTTGCAGTGGAAAGGGGACTGGGACAGGAGAGATCGTGCATTCTGGGTTTCAAACGACTTTCTATTCTATGAAAAAGGGCCTAACTCGTTTTCTGCGTGATAATCCGGTTGTTGGTAATGGTACTATTCATTGCGTCGGACACAGTTTAGGTGGCGCACTTGCCACTTTGGCTGCGAACTGGATATCGGCTTCCCCTGAGTTTAAAGGAAAAGTGAATTTGTATACCTTTGGCTCACCAAGAGTGGGAATGAAGCCGTTTTCTGTTAACTCATCCTCGCGCATATCGTCACATTTTCGTTGTGTGAATGGTGCAGACCCAGTGACAAAAGCGCCAGTGTGGCCTTTTTATCATGTGCCTTATGATGGTTCAGAATACATATTAAATCGTGCACAAGGACTGCTTCCTAGCGCGCATTTTATGTCGGAATATAGTTCTTACACACAATCAGCAACGTGGGATAGCCTAGGGCTTCAAAAAGCGAACTCAGCTTTTAAACGTGTTGTCCTGAATTACGAGAATCGATTGCAAGCGAAACCTTCTGCTGATTGGGCAGATAAGATTTCAGCGGCAATCCTTACGCTGTTAATTGATGGTGGCTTTGCAGCAACAGTCTTTGCATTGCAAAGTGGTGGTGCTGCAATCGCAACTATCTACGATGCGATGGCGCGCTCAATGGTAAAAATATCAGAACTTTCTAGTGAATTTGCCTCTCGCGTAAAAGGCTTACTTGGTCATATGTTGGTGTTTGCAGGTAAAGTCGCCCAAATTGCGATTAAATTTACTTACTCCTTTATCCGTTGGGTATTCGAACTGGTTTTAGGCAAACTGAATAAAGCAGTAAAAGCCGCACTTAAAACCACTTTCTAGTCTTGTAGAAACCGCCTTAAACGAGGCGGTTTTCTCGTTATGCGTTTTGATTTATCGCTTGAACTTGTGTGGCAACTGCTGGCTGTAAAGAATCTGCGGTCAGGTAAGTGGTATTGGAAGGGTAAGCGAACTTCGCGCCTTCCGCTTCAACAATTTGGCTAATCGATATTAGTAGCGCTTGCTGTAAATTGAGAAATGTCTCTCGATTCGTTGTATTCAAATGGGCAAGAATCTTAATATCCAAACTGTAGGCATTGAAGGTATCAAAGTGTACTCTAATAGGGGAATCTAAAACGTCTGTGTGTTCTTGGAGCAAGTCCGCTATCTTCTTCGTGATGGTTTGGAGTTGAGACATATCGGTCTCATAACGTAATCCAATGGTTGCCTTGAACGGGTAACGGTCACGACGGCTGAAGTTGATGATTTCATGTTTAATTAAGTCCCCATTAGTGATCGTGATTTGGGTTCTATCTTTTGCTCTGAGACGAGTTGAACGTACTCCTATTTGCTCTATAACGCCTGATTGATTCCCGATTTGGCAGTAGTCCCCAACCGATAAAGACTTATCTAAGAACAGAATTACACCACCAATTAAGTTCTCCATCGTTGGGCGAATAGCGAGTGCAATGGCCATTCCACCGAGGCTCAGCCCCGTCACGATTCCGTATACCGGTACTCCCAATCGATTTAAACCGTAGCCGAGGCAAGCGATCGCTGCCATTGAGCCGAAGAGAGTACCAATAATTTGTGCGAGGCTATGACGTAATGTTGAGTTCGAGCGTTGTTTCTTCATTAATAGCCGGCAAGCTTGATAGATAATCAGGTACGCCACTTGGCTAAGTAAGAGCCAGCATATGAGTTCGATAACTATATTCAACGTCGACATTAAGGCGCCAGTTAAATTCAGTTGATAGTCAGCAAGGTACAGAAAACCACTCAAGGTCAACACTGCGAGAATTGATCTTATTACAGGCGTATTAATATTGTGGAACAGGAGAAGGAGAACGATGCCCATTCCTGCAATGGATATGGTTAACCCCAGCCATTGCCATAGGGCTTGATTCCAATATTCGACCATAAACGCGCTCGGTAAGGCTTCAATAAGATAAAACCAGCTTGGTGGAATTAAACGCCCTGCACTCAGCGAGTAGTATTTAAAGTAATCGAGAGAAGCTTCGGAATGAGTCGGCAAATGTTTGACTAAAAGGTAGTCGCGATACAAGCCTTTCACCGTTTGCTTAGAAAATCGATATTGACCATCGGCCTGCTTCACTAACTCTAAACTGGTTTCAGGAACTCTCCATTGTGTCAGCGTATTGCTATTTGGAATTTTGGAAAGCTCAATGGGTGGCACTCGGTCGAGGATTTCTTTCATTAGCATTACGGACTCGAGCGCCACTCTATTTTGGCTAGAATCGGGCACATCACTTAAGTCGAAGACTTGAGTCGCTTTATCAAACAGTGCATACACCTTCTGTCTATTGGGCTCTGTTTTGTATTTTTTTTCTTCTAGTATGCGATTGAGTTCGTTATTAGCTTCAGCAACTAAGCCATTGAAACTTGTTAACGCGTGTAGTGGCGTTGAAAGATTTGGTGGAGAAAGAGGAAAAGGATCGCTTGCTTGAGTTAAATAACTGAATAGAAAAAGCAGTGCTCCCATCATCCATGATGCGATTTTTGTCATGTGTCTTTCCTAGCCTTGGTTTTATCCTAATAAGTCTAGCTAAAATATTAAGTTAGGTAAGAAAGAGCCGGATTATCTTGGGTTGATTACGAGCTAACCGAGATGTAAAACCGCTAAAGACAACAAAACCGCCTCATACGAGACGATTTTGTGTTTCGATATTCAACAGATTTAGCGTTGATAAGCCGTTTCACCGCGGCTAATTGTTTCTTGGATTTTTAGGTCTTTTAAGGTTGCGGGTTCCACCTTGAGTGGGTTGTTATCTAAGATGATCAAGTCGGCGTTCTTGCCTACCTCTAAACTGCCTTTCTTCGTTTCTTCAAAATGCTGATAAGCGGGCCAAATTGTCATGGCTTGCAGCGCAGTGTAGGTATTTACCCTTTGATCAGGTCCCAAGACTTCAGCTGTTCGGGTGGTTCGGTTGACAGTTGCATCTAATACTCGGAATGAGCTTGGTAGAGCAACAGGGGCATCATGATGAGTACTGAACATCAAACCGGCTTCACGTACCGCTTTTGTTGGTGATATAAAGTCCGCTCGTGGGTGGCCAAGAACGGATTCAGCGTGCCAATCTCCCCAATAGAACGTGTGCATTGGGAAGAGAGATGGGAATATCCCAAGTTCAGCTAAGCGGTCAATTTGATCTTGGCGAATGGTTTGCCCGTGTATCAGTACTGGGCGTCGGTCTTTTTTGCCTAACTTTTCGTTGGCTTTCGCGACAGCGTCAATGAATTGCTCTATTGCGGCATCACCATTTGAATGGGTTAGCACCTGCCAATTATTTTTAAAAGCGGTTTCAACGTATTGATAAGCTTGTTCATCTTTAAATGTTGGATACCCTGCATAATCTTTTGCTTGTCCATGAGGTGGGTGGAAATATGGTTGCGTTAGCCATGCTGTTTTACCTTGCGGGGAACCATCAAAATTGAGTTTAACACCACCAATACGGAAGTGATTTGTGTAGTTTGGCGAGTTGTATTCCGAGCTCATAAATTCACTGCTTGAAACCATATCGGCGTAAGCAACCAAATCGATGATCAATTTGCCGTCTTTGGAGGCTCGTTTCATCGCTTCATAACCTTCGATAGTAGCGCGCCCCTCCTGAGCCGTTGTATAACCATATTCGGCATACATCTTCTGAGCGGCTTCGAGCATCATGTCTTGCAGTTCAAGGTCTATAACCTTAGTGAGACCGAAGAGCATAGCAAAGTGCGCATTTTCTTCTAATACCCCGTTTGGTTCTTGGCTGCCCTCCATTCGACGAATGATGCCACCCTGAGGATCTTGAGATTCCGCTGTGATGCCTGCTAATTCAAGCGCTTTACTGTTCGCGACACTCAAGTGTCCGGACGTATGAATGATCATCACTGGTTTTTCGGTACTGACTTTGTCTAAATCGGCTTTGGTTGGGTAGCGATCTAGTTGTGCATCGTCGTAACCAAACCCTAGTATCCAGCCGGTTTTCTCAATGAACAGGCGTTGTTTATCGTCTTGTCCAGCGGATTTTAGAATTGCCACAATTTCATCCACAGTGTCTGCTTGACCATCAGGAGAAGGTAGAACATTTGCCACCATTGCCTGCAAGCCGACACCATAAACATGGCTGTGTGGATCAACAAAGCCAGGAAGTAAAGCCTTGCCTTTTAAATCAACCAGTTGGGTTTTACCAAACTGATGTTCCATCGCGCCTTTTTTGTTGCCTACGTAGATAATTTTTTCACCCAATGTTGCAATTGCTTCGGCGTACTCTGGGGTGTCTCCTGCCATTGTGAGGATGTCGCCACCAAAATAGATCTTATCAGCAGCGGTCACTTTGATTGGTTCTGCAACGGCTTCTGTTTGTTTCGTTTCTTCAGAAAAGCATCCCGTAAGTATAAGGCTTGAAAGGGCGATAGGAATACACGTTGATTTCATATAAAGACTCCGTTCTGATGTTGACTTTAATCAATCTAGTGCATATCTGTTGCAGTGTGTGCAATGTTGCATGGATTTATAAGCCCGATCAGGTAAATAGGGAATATGCGTGCTAAATCTGTTAGCCGAAGCTTGCTCAGTGAGGGATTAAAGTCGCAAAAGTTGTGTGACTTAGGACGCTTTTCTTTGCTGAAAAAATCGGCAATATAAAAGAATAACCATTCACTCAATAGTTCAGGGAAGATGCATGAAAGACGAAACACTCTCGATCCATTTTGGCTACGAAACAGACCCAACAACCAAATCTGTTGCGACACCGATTTACCAGACCGTCGCGTATGAGTTTGATAATGCTCAACATGGCGCAGACCTGTTTAACCTCGAAGTTCCGGGAAACATTTACACTCGAATTATGAACCCAACCAATGATGTGTTGGAAAAGCGTATGGCAGCACTAGAAGGCGGTATTGCTGGTTTGGTTGTTAGTGCAGGCAGTGCGGCAATTAACTACGCCATTCTCACTTTAGCGCAAGCTGGAGATAACATCGTTTCTACTCCTCAGCTATACGGCGGCACTTACACCTTATTTGCACATATGTTGCCGAACCAAGGTATTGAGGTACGTTTTGCCAAGGATGACAAACCTGAAAGTCTCGCTGAGCTTATCGATGAGAATACCAAAGCGGTTTACTGTGAAAGCATTGGTAATCCGGCTGGCAATATCATCGATCTTGAACGTGTTGCTGAGTTGGCTCATGCGCAAGGCGTGCCTGTGATTGTAGACAATACGGTTGCAACTCCTGTGTTATGTAAACCAATCGAATTTGGTGCAGATATCGTGGTTCATTCACTGACTAAGTATGTGGGGGGGCACGGTACGACATTAGGTGGCATCATCATTGACTCGGGCAAGTTTCCTTGGGCGCAGCACAAAGATCGTTTCCCAGTATTTAATCAGCCTGAACCTTCTTACCACGGCGTGGTTTATACCGAGGCATTTGGAGAGGCAGCGTTTATTGGCCGTGCTCGTACCGTTCCTTTGCGTAATACCGGTTCAGCCTTGTCACCGATGAATGCGTTTATGTTGATGCAGGGACTGGAAACGCTGTCGCTGCGTATGGAGAGACACACCGAAAATGCACTCAAAGTTGCGGAATATTTAAGCCAGCACGATAAAGTGAGTTGGGTAAGTTACGCAGGCTTGCCAGATTCTGAGTTCTATCCATTGGCAGAGAAATACATGCAAGGTAAGCCGTCGGCGATCTTGTCGTTTGGTTTAAAAGATGGTTACGAGGCGGGTGTACGTTTTTACGATGCGCTTAAGATATTCAAGCGACTGGTGAACATTGGTGATGCGAAGTCGCTTGCTTGTCATCCTGCATCAACTACACACCGACAGTTGAGTGAGGCGGAGCAAAAGCAAGCGGGCGTTTCTCCGGAGATGATTCGTTTGTCTGTCGGCATTGAACATATCGATGATATTCTGGCTGATTTAGAACAAGCGCTGAACGCGTAATTATACTTTCTAACAGAGCTTTGGGTTACCCATAGGCCAGCCTTACTAAAAGCTGGCCTTATTTCTATAACGTACTTATTTATAATGATTTTTTATTATTTGGGTTACGGTATTCCAAATGCTCATGATGGTGTACTTTTCTTACCTTGCGTATAAGTCCCATCTTACTGACTATGCTTAGAAAATAGTCACTAGGAAGGGACGCTCATGTCTTACGTGTTTCACCGTCATTGCCACGCCAAATTGCCCACTATCGCCAGAGGGGAAGGGGTTTACCTGTTCGATAATCAAGGCAACCAATATCTCGATGCTTGCGGCGGTGCTGCTGTTTCAAACCTTGGGCATAGCCACCAAGCTGTTAAACAAGCCATGCTCGACCAAATCGAAAAAGTGCCTTTTGCTCACACGGGCTTTTTTACTAGCGAAGCTAGTGAGCAGTTGGCTGAGTTGATTTGCCAGCAAATGCCATCGCAATTTAATCATGTCTACTTAGTCAGTGGGGGCTCTGAAGCGGTTGAATCTGCGCTAAAGATGACAAGGCAATATTTTGTGGAATGTGGCAAACCTGAGAAAAAGCAGTTTATTGCCCGCCAACAAAGCTACCACGGTAATACACTTGGTGCGTTGGCTGTTGGTGGTAATGAATGGCGGCGTGAGCCTTTTAAACCCATCTTGCACCCAAGCCATCATATTGCGCCGTGTTATGCCTATCGTTATCAAAGAGAAGATGAGTCAGAACTCGATTATTCACTGAGAGCCGCCAATGAGCTTGAAGCTAAGATTTTAGAACTGGGCGCGGATAACGTTATGGCGTTTGTTGCAGAGCCGATTGTTGGCGCAACAGCTGGTGCAGTACCTGCCACTCAAGGTTACTTCAAACGAATACGAGAGATTTGCGATCGCTATGATGTGTTGCTGATCATGGATGAGGTGATGTGTGGCGTTGGGCGCAGCGGTAGCTTTTTTGCTTTTGAACAAGAGCAAGCCGTCCCGGATTTAGTCTGCATGGCGAAAGGTTTAGGAGCGGGTTATCAACCTATCGGAGCCGTTGTTGCCAACGATAAAGTTTATCAGGCGATTGCGTCTGGTAGCGGTTTCTTTCAGCATGGGCATACCTTTATGGCACATCCTGTTGCGTGCGCAGCTGCCGTTGCAACCATTCAAACCATCGGTGACCAAAAGCTCTTGCAAGCCGTCAATCAACAAGGGGCGATGTTAAAAAGAGAGCTCGAATCGGCGCTTTCAGACTTCCTGTATTTTGGAGATATTCGTGGTAAAGGGCTGTTTCTTGGCATTGAGCTTGTCGCAGACAAAGTAAGTAAAACACCGCTGCCTAATTCAACTTTGGCAGACAAAAAGATCAAGCAACAAGCGATGGCAAATGGGTTGATGTGTTACCCAATGGGCGGAACGATTGATGGTGTAAGCGGACATCATATCCTTCTTGCCCCACCTTTTATCATCGAACGAAACCACATTGACGAGCTGGTGGAAAAGCTCTCTCGTACACTCAAAGAGGTGTCGCAAACATGGCAATAAGTTCCCCAACTGAAAGAGCTCGAATCGCGATTATTGTTGCGCCCAATGGAGCGAGAAAAACCAAGCAAGCCCATGCTCAATTGCCGATGACTATTGAAGAAATGGTTGTCGAGGCGAAAGCATGTCAAACGGCAGGGGCTGCCATGATCCATTTGCACGCGAGAGATGCGCAAGGTAGGCATTCTCTAGAGGTTGATGACAACTTAGAAATCTACCACGCGGTGAAAGCTGCGGTTGGTGATTCGATGATTGTTCAGCTCACGACTGAGGCTGTTGGGACGTATTCGCCACAACAGCAAATGGCGCTGGTTAAAGCGGTAAAACCAGAAGCCGCTTCTTTTGCTTTGCGTGAACTGATTCCTGATGAGCAGAGTGAAGAGCAAGGTTTTGTCTTTTTTGACAGGGTCGCTGAACAGGGCATTCTCAGCCAAATCATTTTGTATGATCAGGCAGACATTGAGCGCTATTTATCCCTAAGAGAGCGAGGCGTTTTACCAAAGCAAAATCAACACGCGTTAGTGGTGCTTGGTCGATATCATGAGGCTCAACAATCTTCGCCATGGGATTTAAGAGCGCTGCATTTAGAGCGCTTTATCGAAGAGAAGGTTAGGTGCGCCGTGTGCGCGTTTGGCGCGAGAGAGCAAGACTGTTTAACCCATGCATTGTTATTGGGGTTGGATGTTCGGGTAGGCTTTGAGAACAACCATTTGAGTGTTGATGGTCAGCCCGCGAACAGCAATGCGGAGCAAGTTCAACGATTAAAAGAGATCTGTGAATTGCTCGATGTGCCACTGCATGATGCGGAGAGTTTTCGAGAATCCATTTAGCAACAGGTACAAAAAAGGCTCCAATCGGAGCCTTCTTCAAATGTATTTTAGTTTTCAGCCTGAGTCACTGTTTGGCGCGCTGGGTGTTTGATAAACACCGCGACGACAGCGGCAATTGCCAGAGCGAAACAGTAGTAAGAGTTCGCAACAACTTCTAGTGGAGAAAGGTTAAATACCGAGCCCAATAGCAGAACCTGTGCACCGTATGGCAATACACCTTGGATAACACACGAGAAGATATCCAACAAACTTGCAGAGCGACGCGGTGAAACGTTGTTCTCTTCTGCCAGTTGGCGAGCCACGCTACCTGATACGATGATGGCAACGGTGTTGTTAGCGGTACAGGTATTCACCATCGAAACCAGACCAGCAATACCTAGTTCGCTTGCACGACCATTTGCTTCTTTCGAGTGGCTAGAACCAAACGTACGGATGATGCCGCTCACTAGGTTAGTCAGAAACGCGAGACCACCTTGGCGACGCATAAGCTCACTCAAACCGCCAATCAGCATGGACAGCAAGAAGATCTCTTGCATATTGCCAAAGCCTGAGTAGATGTCTTGAGCGAAGTTGGTTAGACCGTAATTTTCGATAGAAGACAAGCTCACGCCGCCCGCCAAAACGATACCAATAGTCAGTACCACAAATACATTCATGCCTGATACCGCAAGGATAAGAATCGTTATGTAAGGAAGTACTTTCAACCACTCAATAGAATCGGTTTCTGGTACTTGAGTCGCTGTGCTGTTGAATGCGAAGATAACAAGCGCAACCAGTGCTGCTGGCAGTGCGATACGGATGTTTTCTTTGAATTTGTCCTTCATCTCACAGCCTTGAGAGCGTGTTGCCGCAATGGTGGTGTCCGAGATGATCGAAAGGTTATCACCAAACATTGCGCCGCTTAGCACTACGCCTGCCGTTAGTGGAAGGCCCATACCTGCCGATTGAGCAATGCCCAGAGCAACAGGCGCAACTGCTGCGATGGTACCCATTGAGGTGCCCATTGCTGTCGCGATAAATGCAGAAATCAGGAAGATACCCGGCAAGATAATGCTGGTTGGAATCGCAGAAAGACCAAGGTTAACAGTTGCATCTACGCCGCCAGACGCTTTTGCAACTGCAGCAAAGGCACCGGCAAGCAGGTAGATCATACACATCGCGATGATGTCTGGATGACCAACGCCACGCATAAAGTGTTCGATAGAACGATTGAGTTTGTCTTTGCTTAGGATGAGCGCAAGGATCACCGCAGGCAATACCGCGATAGGCGCTGGCAGTTGGTAGAAGGCGAAATCGACGCCTTGCAAAGATAAGTAAGTGCCCACGCCAATAAACAGCGCAAGGAATAGCACTAAAGGTAAAAGTGCGACCGCTGATGGTGCGATTGCTTTATTAGAATTTTTAGAACCAGACATGTGAACGACAACATAATCAATAAATAAGGCGAGCAGACTAATCTGACACCAAAGACTTGTCAACGTCTAGACGTCTAAATGGCTGGTTATTTTAAATGGAAAAGACCAAGAAAAAAGGCTCACATAACATATCTTATTGATACCGTGAGCCTTTGTAGAACTTTAGTTGTTTAGAGTGTTTACGCTTTTTTTCGTTTGAGAAGCGCGAAGATCATCAGCGAGAACAGCAATGCTGCGCTAGACCAAACCACGTAGCGATGATCGGTATAGAACTGGCTAAGGACGCTCAAATGCTCAAATGCGAAGTTGGTGAGCAAACTGAACACGGCAACCCAAATGGTCGTTGCAAGGGCGTTGCCCAACAAGAACTCTTTGCGCGGCATCTTAGCAATACCGCAAGCAAGCGGCATAAACTGCTTCATCCCTTCTACAAAGCGACTAACAACCAAACAAGCAGGACCGTACTTCTGAATCGTACTTTGTAGCTTCTGCATTTTAGGGCCAGATATATAGCCTTTCTTATCTAGCCAACCTTCGAAGTAATAGCCAATCAGGTAGCCGCACGTGTTGCCCAAAAAGCAACTCAACCAAGAGACTATCATTACTAGGCTAAGGTTCATGACATGCTCAGATGAGATGATAGACGCTGCAATCATCAGCGATTGCCCGGGCATCGGAATACCAATGCCTTCAAGAAAGATGCTGACGATAAGGGCGAGATAGCCATATTGCTCAAGCAGCGGCTTCATCGCCATTAATAGTTCATTTATGTGTTCCAAACGCTTTCCTCTAACAAAACTGGAACGAAGCTGGAGTGATACTCCTGTTAGTTCGCTTGGTCAATCGACGTTGTTCTCCGTTAGTAAAATCTGACACGCCGTTGATAATAGTGCTGCGGATTTAGTCTTTTAGGTTACGCCTTACTAAGTCGTGCATTTGCTTAATCGTCATCAATGCTAACCAGATGATCTCTTCGACAGATCGTTGACCAGTCGTTGAGGAGGGATGATTGGCATCGGTTTTATTGCTCAGTGCTGGAAGCTCATGCACGCGATTGTCACGAATCGTACTGATCAACGCATCCATCGCATCATGAATCAGGCGTTCGACTTGCGGTGAGCCTTGATAATGGGTGCCCGCTCTCACTAGAGGGATCAGCAAGCAGAGGTAGTGACTCAACAAGCGATAATGGCTCAACATATCTTCGTAATAATGCGGATCGGCGCGAGTGTGCCTTGGCTCTTGCTGCATCTCGTTGTAAATCAGTTCAAGGTCGCTTTCAGCAGTGAGCATAGCGGCACGTTGCTTAGTGAGCGTCATATGGTCACGTTGCTCTGTGTCGACTTGTAACTGCTCATAGCAATACACAAATAAGCTTTTTGAACTATCGAGCGCTTTTAATGCTTGGGTATGAATCTCCTTACCTCGCCACTGCGGCCACAATAAGCCATAACCGAGTAGGACAATTGCGCCACCGACGACATTGTCGATCAAGCGCGGTGCAGCAAAGTCGAGCCCTTGGTGTGCCATGGTCTGATAAACCAAAATTAACAGTGCGGTAATACAGCCAATCGCCAGCGAGTAATGACGCATAATATTGAGCATTGCGACGGGTAATAGGACAGCTATTAACACAAACAGGATGGTCGTTGGTACGCCAAGGTGAATCAAGGAGGTGGCGAACAGTACCCCAAGCGCCGTACCTAAACAGCGTTGCCAGGTTTTACTTCGGGTTGCCAAGAAGCTCGGCTGAATCACCATCAACATGGAAATTAATATCCAATCCGGGCGAATCAATTCAAAGTATTCAGCAATCCCAGATCCAAGAGCAAACATCAAACCAACGCGAGTCACGTGGCGCCAAATCGGGTTGCCTCGACTTGGTAAACGAAAAGACAGCTCGAATGGTTGCACATCAAAGGAGCGTTCATAAGCGGGTTCATTGAGCTCAATACGACGAGAAATATGCTTGACCGCGTATGCCCAGTAGCGAAAGCGAGGTTGGTCTTCTAGCTTCACTGCTTCAATCAAATCATGAGCTTCCCGTTCTAGTGAGCTCAAGTGTTCCATCTCTTCATGCGTGTTATGCAAAAGCTGCTTGGCTTTGTGTCTTAATCTTTGCTGACAGTGTTGGCTCCAAACCAAGAGCAGATCTCGTTTCGGTTTACTGGATTGAAATTGCTTGAGCAGATCAGGGTTACTGGTATGGCTGCTCAAGACGACTTCAAATGTATCGAGCGCCAAAAACAAAGCCTGACGTAGTGAGTTGGCGTCTTCATGTTTCGAACGAAAAGATTCCGATTGCAGAGCTTGCTGAAACAGTTCAATCAACTGATATTTGATGCGTCGTTTCGGGGCATCGTTTTCGCTTCCAAGTAAGAAAGCTTGGCGATATTGAATGTAGTCCGCTAGCGTTTCGTAAATCGCAGAAAGACAAACACGCAGCGCGTAATGTTTCCATAAGGCAAACCAAAGCCAACTGAACAGCGCAAAAGTGAGTGGTCCCAACACCAACATAGGATAGAGACCAAGTACCGCGCTGGAATTATGTAGCGACAAGCTCACGACCGCGATCAGCAAGCTCGACATGCCAAGACGTCCCCAAAACGGACCATTCACTGCTGTACTCGCCAATACTGCTCCCATCGCGCCGTAAGTCAGCCACAGTGGTAAGCCCATATTCAGCAGCGCATAACTGATGATGAGCGTAATGCTCCACGTGAGAGCAGTAATCGCAAAGCGTGTCCAGCGCCTAGGGCCGGCAGTGTCTAAACCACTGATCAATGCTGCGGGCATGGTCATTAAAGCCGTCATGGCGAGATTGATTTGGTTGAATAGCACACCCAACCCCATAAACAGAACAATCGCGCTGGTGGCACGCAGACCAAGGTTGACAGAAAGGGAGTACCAGATTTTACGCAGAAAGGCAGGAGATAACGTCATAAACCCTCATTACAGTTGGCAACCCCTTCAGTGTAACGCGAATATCTTTAGATGTGCTGGCTTCAACCACAGTTTGAAAAATTGAATCGGAGTCGTAATCTAATCGACGCCTTCTCCAAGTTGAGTAAATAGCCAATCATTGAACAGCGAGACTTTTCGCGCCGCTAGACGGTAGTTCGGCACAAATACGTAATAGCCATAATGGCTATGCATACGCAATTGTTGGATGTGGTAGACCTCATCTCTCGACATCGCCTGTTGCACCATAAAATCAGGCAGAAGAGCAAGCCCTTTGCCGAGCTTTACCGCTTCATAAGAAAGATAGAAATGCTCATGACCGACAGGGTGATAATGAATCGTACTTTGCAGACATTGTTCTAGTTTGAACTGCTCCCACAACTGCGGGCGTGTCGTTTGAGGAATAAAAGCGAAATCCGTGATGGATTGCTTGTCGTTACACGTTGAAGAACTTGATGAGCCAGTTAGCAGCAGCGTTTCTTGACGCAACAATCGACCATGTTCGTAGTGGCTGGAGAGAGGAAGGCAACGGATAGTGATGTCACTGTCTACTTCTAACTGATTTATTGGACCGTCACTGGTGCGAACTTTAACGCGGATATTAGGATGGATTTGATGGAAGGCATCAATGTTTGGCACCAACCACAAACTGGCGAAAGAAGGCGTGACATCGACTACCAGTAACTCTTGCTCTGTGTCGGTTTGAATCAAGCTTGCCGTCGCATGTTGGATGATCTCCAACGCTTCAGTTACCTTGGGTAAGTAACGTTTTCCTTCTTCAGTGAGCTCAATACCATTGATACCACGTTGGATTAAAGGTAGCCCAACCAGTTGCTCTAACGTCGCAATTTGTTTGCTCACGGCACCTTGAGTCACGCACAAACTCTCTGCCGCTTTAGAAAAACTCAGATGGTTAGCAACCGCAACAAAGGTTCGAAGTGCACGAATAGAAGGATATTCACTGCCTTTTAGCATGATCTCATGTCCATTGATGAATGCTTAACCACAGACTAAGAGATTTTGGCTAAGAATCAAAGCGATGAGTTGAGGGGGAGATATAAATTGCAGATACAAAAAGGGCCAACCCTTTCGAGTTGGCCCTTTCCAAACGTGCTGGCGGGAGTTGAACCAATGTGTCAATTTTTTAAAATTCAGGTAATTAGCTTGGTGTTACCAATTTGGTGTAGCATCAAATGTTACATCAATTTCCTACTGCAAAAGGAACTGAACCCCCGTCCAAATATAACTTTTTGCTATTAAAGCCAGTGTTAATCATAGCAAAATAATCTTAAAACTACATGTAATGGTTATTCATCAACAGGTGATTTATTACTGTCGAGCAATGAGTTTAGCATACTAGATTAGGACAGTATCAGACCAACTCTTAGACCCAAAGGTTTGAACACTTTGTTTAAATGATATGAGCCAAATATTGCCCATATCATGGATTCTTCGGTATTAATGAGTATGTTCTTACTCACTTAGCTTTTATCTAGATCTCTTAGGTGATCAAGTAAGTATTCAGTGTAGTAAAGTGGCATCACTATGTGCTCTTTCTCTGTTGCTGGAGAGCCTTGAGTGCCTGTAAGTTTGATCGTCTTGTGGGGCTTGCACTTTTCGATGTAAGACTGCAATGATTTTGCTCGGGTTCGCTTACCGCTCTTTACTTCTACAGGCACAATACGGCCTAGGTCATCAGCGATGATGAACTCTATCTCAGCCCTTGCGTCTCCCCAAGAGAAACTTGGTTCAATACCTAGTGCGGCGATTTCCTGTTGAACATAGTTTTCTGCGACATATCCCTTGTATTCATAGCCTTGCTGTTTGATTTCACGGTAACCCGTGCCGAGCATATGGTTCAACAGGCCTACATCAAATAGAAATAATTTAACTGCATTTTCCTTCTGATAAGCAGCTAAAGGAGAACGAGGTTGTCCTTCAATAGGATGATTCTTTAGCGCAAGTCGACACTTGTGAAGCCATGTGATCGCACTTTCATATTCAGCATATCGAGATTTGCGTTCGTGAACGCCTTTGAATTTGAACCGTTTAACGGAGTCATCGAATACCGAAGATAACTGGGCTGGGATGCTTCTAAATACAGACTCGATGAGTTGCGCATCTACTTTTCCAGAGTATTTTCCGAAATCACGCATGTAGCCCTCAATTAAGTTTCGATGGACTTCAGAGACGGCTTCAATTCGGTCAATGATACTGAGTTGAGAGTTTGCGAACCATGAGTTTACGGCTTCAGGCATGCCGCCAACGAAGTAATAATCAGTTAGCAATTCGATTAACTTGGAATGAGCCGCAGAAGAACTCAGCTTTTGGTCAAACGCTTTTTGAAGAGCTTTCTCTCCAGATGCCCACAAAAACTCCCTGAAAGTCAGTGGCCTTAAGTTGTGCTGTTCAACTTTTCCAACAGGGAAGGAGGTGAGCAATCCAATATTGGAACCACTTGCAGCAACATAAGCTTTGGGAGCCTTTTCTGCAAAGTATTTAAGTGCGGTAACCGCTCTAGGACACTCACCAATTTCATCTAAAATAAGTAGATCTGTAGATGGTTCGAAGGTTTGCCCTGTTAAGAGTTCAATATTGGTGATGATGTCATCAGGATTTAAAGATCCAGCAAAAGCTTCCATTAACTCAGGACTCTCTAAAAAATCGATCCTTAGGACATTTTCGAATGTACTACCTAATAGCTCCTGCAATAAGAATGTTTTGCCAGTTTGTCTAGCTCCGTCAATCAGTAGAGGCTTCCTGGTTGGCTTGCCTTTCCAGGTGAGTAGGTTTTCAAGCAATGTTCGTTTCATCTAGCCACCTTAGTGATAGCGATTTCATGTTCGATGCTTATTACATAAAAATGCGCGATAAAATGCAAGATTAAACATTTTAATGCGCATAAAAATGTTTTGTTTTACATTTTAATGCGCGTAAAAGTGCATTTTGGTGTGCGCATGATTATGTGGGGGAGCGAGGCGCAGTAATGAGTATATTGTGAGTGCTTCATACTCAGTATAAGCAAATGTCAATCTGGACAAGCTAGTCTTTAGCTGAAGCAGGGCTGGCTCAACAAAGATTGATGCTTGCAGGTAATGCATTGTAATTGTTCACTTTTCTATGGCGTTAAAATTAAATGGAGGTAATCAATGAACAAACAAAGAATGGTTGGGAGGTGAAAGCCAAAGGCTTTCATAAATCAAATAAAACATTTTCCTTTAAAGGTAGTATGCCTTGATCTTCAAGCCTCCTGACTTGAGTGGGATAGAGCCTTTTGGATTGCAAATGAAAGTGGTGCTGCCTGCAATGATCTTTTCCACTGGATCGTGTTGATGACCTGAAATCCAGTATCGTGCTTTAGAGATCAGCTCGTCGCTCAAACTAGCTTGGTAGTACGGAGCATAATCGCTGTTGGCATTTTGCTCGACAGCAAAAGCTTCTTTTGATGGAAGATGATGAGATATCGCTATATCAACTTTCCTTGGAAAGTTGTTAATGAATGCCTTGTGCTGCTCTTCAATCATTTGATGGCTGACGTACTTTGTATCATTCATCAGTTTTGAGTACGCATCTATTAGTTCAGGCGAGTATGTGTTATAGGAAACCAAAGAGTGCCGCCATAAATGGTACATCCGTCTAAATCAATTGATTCATTATCCAGAAAAACAAGTTCGCAGTTGTGTCACTGTGCACCTTAAGCTTTGCTATTGGGGAGTATGTTTGAACATCAATACCGTTTTCGGAGTTGATTGAAACTTGTCTGTGCAGATAACCAGAATGATAAGATTTACTTTTACTACCGTACCACTCGTGGTTCCCTGCAATGAGGACAACGGCTTTAAAGTAAGAGCAAAGAACATTTTTTACATACGCAATGCCATTGAGCGCATTGGCGGTGTCACCCGCAATAATCAAAACAGCGTCATTATCGAAGTTATGCCAAAAGCTCCGATGGATACCGTGTAAATCCAAGTGCAAATCAGATACTGCGTAAAATTTCAATTTCTCTACCTGGCTGAGTTTGTAAATGTGGCCTTTGTGTACAGTATACCTACAGCTAATTAAGAGCTAGTCATTCCCATTGTATTGAGGAAAAAGCTAAGCGCACTATCCTTTGTATATTCATAGGAGCTAAATGACTATAACAACCTAATTTGTTGATGAATTAATAGAATGGAGTCATACATTCCCCTCTGGGTCATCGTTAATGTGGTAAACAATGTGAATAAATATCGCAAATCTTTAGTTTTAGGCAAAATAACAGGTTAAATAGTTGTTTGGCCTATGTTTTTAGGCGCTCTTTGGGCGTCAGTGTTTCATATAATGCTATGAATAAAAAAGTAACCAATGAAACGTTTTGCTATGGAAGACTCGAATCCCTCTCTAAAGTCAGAGCGAGAACATCACTACGACTATAACTACCCTTTCCCACCTAGGCACCATGACTGGTACTGGCGTGATGCTTCAATGAGCTATGATGAGGCTATTGAAGCGTTCCATGCTCAAAGTGAAGAAGATCAGCACATAAGACGTAATCCCGTAAATCGAGATACTCCAAAGAAAGTTGTGGATCCTAATTCCCATGATGGCAAGGGGTATCCATTTCCACCAAGGCACTCAATGACTTGGCAGAATAATGAATATGGTGTGAGTTATGATGAAGCTGTTGCTTTGTATGAGCATGAAAGGGCAAAGGCAGTTAACCCTAGAATGGTTCGTAATCCCCTTGTGAATGTTTCGCCTAAAACACCTGACGGTTCACGTTTAGCTGTCCAAGTTATGAATCAAGAATTAGCTAATGCTGAAGCTGCGATGAAATCTGTTCCTGTCGTAAACCCTGATAATTTGTATTGGCCACCGTATAACTTCACTACAGGTGAAGAGTATGAAATTATTTTGAAGAGGGAGCTTGAAGCCAATCACAAAAAAGCGATCATACTAACACCTGAGGATGCTTACGATACCTTGGTAAGTCTTTGGGAAGAAGACGGGACTGATGCTCTTAAAACCGTTGATAAAGCTAATTCGTGGGCGGGGCATGGTGTTGCTATCTACAAGACGTATGAGTTAGTGAAACAGTTTGGTGATATTGGTGTAAAAGCTGCTGTTTTCGAGAGTAAAGGGAAAGAGTATATTGCGATTACAACAAAGAATAATTCCGACAGAGTCTTAAGGCATGTATTAGTTAATGGGGTTCGCCTCAAAGTCAACGGTCATAAATATAGAACAAGCAACCCTAAAGTGATTCAGCTTGGCTTAACCCCTCAAAGTCGTGCTACCGCAGCTAAAGGTGGTGCTCTTGTTACATTTGTATTATCAGCGGCAATCAATACTAACGAACTGGTATTTAATGATGAGTTTCATTTGGTTGATTGGTTTGGAAATGTCGGTGTTGATATGTTCAAAGCCTTGATTGCTTTTGGGGCTGGTGAGGCTGCAATTTTGGCTATCGGTGGAATACTAGGATCGCCTATTGTTGTTGGTGTTGTTACTGCTATCTTAGTTTCAGTGTTCGTAGATTGGATTTTCGATGAGTGGAAAATATCGGATAAAGTTGTTGAAGGGCTAAAAGATGCAACCAGTTGAGTTAAATAGAACAAAAGTGATCTGTTCAGCGATTGTCTTATTGGTATTCTTGTTGGGCGCTTGGGGGGCACTGTCGATAGATGTTTTTCATACTATTAATGACATCTTTCAGAAAAATAGTATCGTTGATATTAATGTTTACGCATTATGGGTTCCTGTCGGCTTCTTAGGGGCAATAGGGTATTTTATAGTAGCGTTTTCAATCGCTATCATAACTGGTAAGCGGACAGATACGGTTTGGGGGGAAAGAGGACAGAGGTTGACTGTGAAAATTGTCGGCTTATTTGCTGTTTTGGGATTAGTTTCAGCGTTTGCTACTTATCAATGGATGACTGGCGAGCTTGAAAAAAATGGCTACGTATTTAGCAAGGAAGATAGTCGATTTTCCGCATTTGGTAGACACGAAGTTTACTTAAAAACAAAACCTTTGATGTGATAGGAAGCTTTAGCATTATCCCGTAATAAACCACCCTTGAAACTCATATTAACTTCCTGAATAACCCAAGACATTCAGGAGGTTAAATGAGCAAATTACAACGTCTCACCACTGCATTTCTAAACAATCTCAAGCCTAACCTTGCCAACACTAAATCCACCGATTACGAAGTTAACTTGTCTGCTATGAAAGACAGTGGTTTGCTGATTGGTGTTCGCTGCGAGTCGGTATAGAAATGGATTATTCTGCGTGAATGATTACTTCACTATCGTTGTATGTTAGGCCATATAAGTAACTAGGCCTTTGACACCTTTGCTACTCATTGTGTGGGTTTTGGTTTGATTATGTAACTTTAACTACTCATTAGCCGTTTTCAGAGTGCCAGTCTTGAGAATCAAAAACTAAGAATAGTATTTGGCTGTGTTCATTTTTTTGGTTTGTTCATAAAAAATGAACAGAAGAATAAAATGAACGCTTGATGTGGTTCTTATCTTGATGACACCTCACTTGCGTATAGGTGACTATGGCATTTAGGGCAGATTGGTGTACTAGGTAGCGTAACTTGCCACTGGCATTGACACATGATGCACTCAAATTGAGCTGAACGTTTTGGTATAGGTGTAGGTGGGACAGCTTTCGTTGTTGATTGCCATGAGTCGGATCTGTGAAGGTTGACATTCCTCTGGTTGCGATGACGATATTGGTCATTACGAAAGCTCGGAGTAGGTCGTGGTGTGTACTGAGATGCCTTTAAGGATAATCGCTCAGTCGCTTCTTGTTCCAACTGAGCGTAGCGCGGATGAAATACCCACACTTTAGATTCGACATCGTTTTGAAGGTAATCTTTTAGTTTGTCCAGTTGCCGAGTCCCTGACACTTTATCGCGTGTAAATAGGTGATGTGTATCATCCAGCTTGATTTCGAGCACACCGCATTGCCTGTTATGTGGTGTGAGCAATTCATTTGGAAGTGGACGGTTTGGGTGGGTGAAATAAATAACAAAGCTGAATTCACCGACTTTGCCCATTACATCCACAATACATTTCTCAAATAAAGCTTCTTTATCGACGTTATCAAGTAAGATGGTGGATGATTTAGCAACCAAAAAATCTTCTGTGAAACACTTTCCTTTCGCTTGTTTTGTTAGAGAACTTCTGTACTCAGGAAGAACAATTGATATACCCGTTTCTATCACTTGTCTCGCCATCATGCGCACAGAAACAAAAAAAGAAAAATCACATTCTTTGTCAGTTCCTTCAACCTTGCGGCTCGCATGAGCAAAGTGCCATTGCTTTTCTTTACCTTGTCTCGCAATCAGTGGCATGTGGCAAGAAGGGCATATACAGCCGCAATTCTTCCCTCGCACAACATCAGCGACATCAACGAATGTCTGATCTTGGATTCTTAAGCCGAAAGGCACATGTTGAAGCAGCATCAAAGCGTGAATAACTCTCAATTTAGCGACGGTATGTACTGATTTTAGGCAAGAATGCTTTATAAATATGTTAGATAGGTTATGAATTGTGCCTTTGTTTTCGTATTGTCTTTTATACAATCGATTATTAACTGCATGAAAGTGATGTAATTGTCGGGGCTAGATATGGATGAGCTTGAGCTAATTGAACAAAAGATTCATGAGCTAAAAAAGGAGCTGGCTCAACTTGAACAGCAGAAGCAGCGTCTATTGACGCAGGAAGCGATTGACAAGGAAGCTGCATGTGAAATGTCACCTCAGCAAAAACTGTCTATCTATCAGAGTTATTTTAAAGGCAATACTCAATGCTATGCGCATAGGTGGCAGAACCAACAAGGTAGAAGTGGTTATGCGATTGCTTGCGAAAATGAGTGGCATCAAGGTGTATGCGGTAAACCTAAAGTAAAGTGTTTGGAATGCCCCAACCAAGCATTCAAGCCGTTAGGTGACGATGCTATGTATGCCCACCTTACTGGCAAAGAGGTTGTTGGTTTGTATCCTATGCTGGCGAACAATACCTGTTGGTTACTAGCGGTTGATTTTGATAAAAGTGATTGGCAAGAAGCCTCTCTTGCTTATGTCGAAGTGTGCAAACTAAAAGGCATCGATTGTTTATTAGAACGATCTCGCTCTGGTCAGGGGGCACATGTCTGGATTTTCTTTGTACAGGAGACTGACGCAAAAGTAGCTCGACAATTAGGGTTCTATTTACTTGATGAAGCCATGAAAATTCATGGTGCTTTGTCATTTGATTCCTATGACCGCCTATTCCCCAATCAAGACGTACTACCTATCGGGGGAATTGGTAATCTGATTGCTTTGCCGTTACAAAAACAAGCTCGTTTAAATGGAAACTCGGTGTTTGTTGATCACTCTTTTACACCATACCCTGATCAATGGGAGGTGTTAGCGTCGACGGGACGACTATCTATTGAGAAAATAGAATTACTTCTCGAAAGCAGAGTTGACCATCGAAATGATGGTGAAGATGGCGCATCAATCAAGCCATGGGAACGAACAGTCAACACAAGCGCTGCCATCCCAGACAAACCTAAGGCGTTAGACATCGTTCTAGCCAACCGATTGTACTTACCGATAAACCAAGTTCCGAATCCTCTAATTGCTCAGTTTAAAAAATTGGCATCCTTTTCGAATCCTAAGTTTTTCAAAGCCCAAGGGTTGCGTTTGTCGACCAACGGAATTGCGCGTTTTATATGCTTGGCGGAATTAGACAGTGGTTACTTGAGCTTGCCGAGGGGGTGTTGGGATGACTTACAGGCTATTTGCTTAGAATTAGGGATTGCTCTCCAAGTTACGGATAATCGTTTTGTTGGTCAGGCGCTAACGGACATGACATTTGTTGGCTCTTTGCGCTCAGCGCAAAGTAAAGCGATTGATGAGCTAATGCAGCATGATATTGGTGTTCTTCACGCTCCAACGGCCTTTGGTAAAACGGTAACAGCAATTGGTCTAATACAAAGGCGAGGAGTCAATACTCTGGTTTTAGTGCATAACAAGCAGCTTGTTGACCAGTGGCAGGAGCGCTTAAAAGCGTTCACTCAAGGTATCGATATCGGCGTATATACAGGAAGCAAGAAGAAACCGACTGGACAAGTTGATATTGCGACTTATCAAAGTTTGATCAACAGAAGCGACAACAGTGTTCATGCACTGGTGAAAAAATATGGTCAAATCATTGTGGATGAATGCCACCATCTATCAGCACCTCAATATGAGCAGGTGTTATCTGAAGCGCATGCGAAGTACGTCGTTGGGATCAGTGCAACACTTGAAAGGCGAGATGGGCATCAACCGATCATATTTATGCAAGCCGGTAGAGTAAGGCATACCATAAAGTCAGACCGTAACAACCAGTTTGCTCAGGTACTAGATTGCCGAGAGCTGAACCTCGAAGTGCCATTACATTTGTCTTCGAATGACCCTAAACCTCATATTTCTGAGATTTATCGCTGGTTAATGCTTCACCCTATACGTAACGCCACCATTGTCGAGGGAATTCAAAAAGAGGTCTCCAATGGCCGAGTTCCGATCGTGTTAACCGAGCGGAGAGAGCACGCTAATATCATTGCTGGTTTGCTTAATGATGTGGGGATCACACATCAAATATTAGTAGGTTCGATGAAGAAAAAGCAGCAAGCTGAGGTGATGTCGAAGCTAGGCAGTACACAAGTCATTGTTGCTACAGGACGTTTTGTCGGAGAGGGCTTTGACCTTCCACGCCTAGATACTTTGATATTGGCGCTGCCAGTGTCTTGGAAAGGTTCGTTAATCCAATATGTAGGGCGAATACAGCGAGATTACAAAGGAAAAGAGGAGGTGAAAGTGATCGACTATATTGATGCAAAAATGCCAATGTTGCTCAGGATGTTCAAAAAACGAGAAAAAGGGTATCGAGCACTAGGGTTCTTCGATAAGGATCAGAAGGCGTGGCAAACTAACCTAATTTAGCTAGCCCTAATCTATAATTTGTTGTACGTACAACTCGAGAGGGATATGGGAAATCCAACTTGATGATTTGAATATCTTCAAGCTCAATTTTATTGAGCTTGTCTGAAAACTCTTAGTTCGAGTCTTGCCAGAACACAATACGGAACTGTTCAAATTTTTTAAGGAGGGCCTGATAAATTTGGCTGATGTTCATTTGTATCCGAAAGGGCTGAGTGCTTTTTGACAATATGGCGCGAATTGTAATACTTACGGTGGATTTCGTCTGTGCTGGGTACTGATGAGAGTGATTTAAAACAGGGAAAAAATCCCCTGTTTAGTTTAGGTGAGAGTTTAGCGAGTAACGTGTTGAAGACTAGGAGTCTTCAGTTCTTGGAGTAGAAGCTGATTGTGTTCAGCGTTGAAAAGGTCTAGCAACATACTTCTCTTTTCGTGGAACGCAATGGCTATTGGATCGTTAGTTCCTGATATGGCAGTTTTCGCTTTGCTGTTACACCAGGTGCGAAAGTCTTGGAGGGTATGGTTGTAGCGCTTTCCGCTTTCGCGCATCAGGTGTTCGGACAGTCTGAATTTCTCAAAACGGTCGCAAAGCTGACTTTCGATGTAGATTGCTTTTGGCATGATATCCATCATCAATGTGATGAATTCAAGCATATGCTCTAAGTGACGTTCAGTCGCTTTATCGGCAAACGCGATCAAATTATCGATGAGAGCTAACACTTCATTTCTTTGTACCGCCAACTCAGTAATAAGCGTTGGCGCAATGTCTCTGGTTTCCGAAACCAGCATTTTATCTAACAGAATCACGCGAGCCGACTCAACGGTTCCGAAGTAACGAGACAACTTATTTAGATAAAAAAGAATGTTTTGCGCATCAATATCTTCCGATATGACATCTATGGTTTGCTGAAGCTTGTCGATTTTCTTTGCTAAGTACATGGTTTGAACCACGATAGCACCGACGATAATGGTGGTTGAAAGACCGATGGCGGCAAGCTGCGTGGCATGGCTGGATTGGATGAGAGCAGCGAGGTTTCCAGCTTTTTCACTCTCCAAGATCACTTCTTTCAAAGGCATATGTTGTACGATACCCGACTTGCCTGATTGCTCCGTCCAATAGGCGACGCCATCTCTCAGGGTGACATCTCCCGAGGCAAGACCGTCTTTGACCGTTGTGTAAACTTTTTCCCAATCAAAAGTAAATACTGTTTCCATTAGAATAGATCCGTTTCAGGTTTAAGCATTTGTTGACGCATCGCAGCGATTTGCACAACACAGGGGAGGGTAATTCTATAAGCGGGGCCAGTGACTGAGGCTAGTGTAAAATATGCCGCCAGTGCAATGCCTATCGGGCCTGCAAAGACAGGGGCCACTCGAGCGCCGCCGAACATAAAGAAGGCTGTGGGTGACAAAGCACCTAAAGAGCCAAGCAGGCTGGACGCATAAGAGCTGGCGAGGATCATGCTCACTGAATAAACAGTCTTTTTGTCGTTAGAAGAGTCTAATTGCTTAAGGATTTCCCGAATTGTTTCAGGACCAGTCTTGGTTGTGTCGAGTTCCAGCTCTTGCGCAATCAATTCGCGTTGTTTTGAATCCAGCTTTGCCCACATGTCCTCAAACAGCTTTGAGATGAGCTTTTTCTCAATTTCTACGACGGGATCATTTTTAAAGTCCGCTTTGACTTTCTGCTTCTTGCACACATCTTTCAGAATGTCGCGGTAATGTGTACCTTTGCGCCTAACCATATTAGCCACGCTGTCGCCGCCATAGTATTGAATTTCAGCTGCGATAGCTCGCCAGGCTTTGGTCAAATCACCGTTGGCGGCAACAAACTCGGGGTGAATAGTCAGCTGTTCAGTAAATCGCTTTTGACCTTTCTGGTTCTTGGTAAGGTACTGCACTAGCACCTCTAGCATGTCATTGCTGGCGTACTGCAATGGGCCAGCGAGATCTTGATCATCTCTGTAGTTATTTGTCATTTAGATTTGCTCAATAATAAAAAGCTGGTCTTCAAAGAGGCCCGCAAAATACAATATTCTATTTGTTAATAGGCTTTTGGTGCCTTGTCGTGAATCGATTTTACCTCAGCTAGTAAGTTACCAAATTTCCCGTAATTTTCTTTGACGCCATCGTCCAAATCGATAGAAATATTCATTTCCGCTAAATGCTTAAGCTCTTCATCGAAAGCGCGAAGTTCAGATTGCTTCTTATCGATAGCTTTAAGCTCTTTCTCAATGCGGCGCTGTTCAGCACTGGTTGCATTGGCAAACTGCGGGATGAATTTTATTTTGATGATCTCGGTATCGAACTGCCTGAAAAGCAGCGTTATTTTGAAACGCTAAACTACGTGATCGACATGGCGCAGCAACCCCCTTAAATTTGCACCATTGTTCATGAAGGAATCGCTGCTATTCCGGATGCCGCCAAACTTTTTGAAGTGCTTGAGCTCTTAAAGAAAAGTAACCAACACGGGATAAGCCGTGGGTTTATCGAGCGTTTCCTCTCTGATACTGCTTATGAACATGCTCCAATCCACGACAAGCTAGTGTCCATGCTGGAGACGCACCCTTTGCAGGCAGAGTTTTACAAAGAAGACCTCAAAGCTGCCAAAATTGGCTACCGCTCGAGCGCAGAACAAGCACTGATTGATGGGTATTTTGATGAGACAGAAGTCATGCTCAATTACTCGTTGAAAGGCGGGCACAATGAGTACCTCGAAGCTTTGACCAAAAGCTATTTCGTCCGTAATAAGTTAGCCACTGTAAAGCCGTTCCCCTTTAAGTACTTGTCTGAATGTAAGGATAAGATGAAATTCAACCATGAAAAATGAAAGTGTGCGACCAAAAATTCCAATGCTGCTCAGGATGTTCAACAAGCGAGAAAAAGGGTATCGAGCACTTGGCTTTTCATCTGAATCAATAGCTCAAAAGCAACTGATCTAGGTTAAGTTCAAGCTGTCAAATTGAGATCTAAAAGTGTTCTCATCTCATGAGGTAGGTACAAACTAAGTAAACGCGCTCCTCGGGGCTCCGCGCTTTTTAGGCCCCGTCAAAGACGGGCAAGTGATCCAGGGGTTATTTTTTACAGTGACTTTGGTCAAAACTCGAATTTTGTTTGGTTTGAGTTCAGCATGACTTTGTCATGCTGGTATATGATGAGTATGAATGCAATCAGATGGCTTTGGTTCTAACAATCAAACAAAGCAAGGAATGAACTTGGTGGATCATTGTTCGGAAGTGATTTTCATCAGGGAATCTGCTTAAAATATTTCAATATGTCAAATTAAGTTGTTGTTTTTATAGATGTTTTTTTGATAAGCAATCGAAAGTGTGTTATAACTATTATAACCATTAGAACTAGTAATATGATTATAATACTAGTATAAGGAACAATAGACGTATTTCTTCTATTTGGGTTGTAGCAGTCAGTTGCTTGCAAAAAAAACAACTCACAATAACGCAACTTTCTCTCACGCCCGTGCAAGTTCCTCTCACAGTACTCTGCTCTCTGTACATATACACTTAAAAATCTATGACACTCTTCGTATGTGGGTGAACTTGTGTTAATGAAGCCCATTTCATGTCGGGATCCGCATCTGTACTTTTCCAACCCTAATTAAAGTTCTAATGAGAGATGAAGCAACAGTCAATTTTGGGACTGATTTAGTGATAAATAAACCACTGATTAGAAGGGACTTTTTAGTGGCGCTCCTGAAAAAATTTTAGTGGCACTCCTGAAATCCAACCCGAATTAAAGCTCTAATGAGAGATGAAGCAACAGTCAATTTTAGGACTGATTTAGTGATAAGTAAACTACTGATTATAATTAACTTTTTAGTGGCACTCCTGAGAAAATTTTAGTGGCACTCCTGAAATCCAACCCTAATTAAAGCTCTAATGAGAGATGAAGCAACAGTCAATTTTGGGACTGATTTAGCGATAAATAAACCACTGATTATAATGGACTTTTTAGTGGCACTCTTGAGAAAATTTTAGTGGCACTCCTGAAATCCAACTCTAATTAAAATTCTAATGAGAGATGAAGCAATAGTCAATTTTGGGACTGATTTATTGATAGTTAAGTTACTGATTGAAAGGGGCTTTTTAGTGGGATTCCTGAGAGAATTTTAGTGACACTCTTGAAACTCAACACTCAACTAAGTTTGAAAGAGGTCATAAAGTAATGAGCAGATCCAGGATTTAACACATAAAGGCAAGTGATTGAATTAAATTGTTTTTTAGGTGGAGGATCGACGGTCTTCTATGTGATGCAATTTAGATGATGATTCCGATTGATTGGTTTAGTGGCACTTTTCCCCTTGGTTTTTTCCTGAAGTTGGTTTTAGTGGCACTTTTCCCCTTGGTTTTTTCCTGAAGTTGGTTTTAGTGGCACTTTTCCCCTAGGTTTTCTCCTGAAGTTGGTTTTAGTGGCACTTTTCCCCTAGGTTTTCTCCTGAAGTTGGTTTTAGTGGCACTTTTTCCCTAGGTTTTCTCCTGAACTTGGTTTTAGTGGCACTTTTCCCCCTAGGATTTCTCCCTAACTGGGTTTTAAAGGCACTGTTACTTCTAAAGCTTTGCTCCTTCTCATCTAGATACTTTGATATTGGTGTTACCAGTCTTGTACTGAACATCTTAAAAGCAGTAACCAGCAAGGTATAAGCCGTGGCTTTATCGAACAGTTTCTCTCTGAATCTTCACATATGAGCACAAACCAATTCATTACAAACAAGTGTCCATACTGGAGCCCCCTTTTGTAGGAAGAGTTTGAAGCTGCCCGCACAACCATTTACGGCAACAGAGAAGAATTATTGTTTCCGCATATGTACTCTTGCGGTAACGGGGAATTGCCAGTGGGGAAGGTCAAGTGGAGAAGTGGATTAAAGAGCGCTTGTTAACCAGAGAGGTTGCTATGTAACCAACTAATTAGAAGCCGTGCACAATGCGCTACCTATATCATTGTCCATTTCCCAATTTTCTCATATTCTCTCATTATTAACTCTGAACAATAAAACCAACATGAGATAACACTCTGAATGGTAGACCAAATTTTAACCTTGAAAGAGGTGGCTGCTTACCTAAAGTTGGCCGAAAAAACAGCATACAGATTAGCAAGCGAAGGAAAGCTTCCTGGTTTCAAAGTCGGCGGTTCTTGGCGCTTCAAACGTGAAGACCTTGAAGCGTGGATAGAAGAACAAAAAAGCCAAGACTGACTAATCTCAAAAATACCGAATTACTTCAATGGGCGACTATCTTTTCAAAGTCGACCAACAGTAGAAATGAATTGAGCAGAACATGAATAAACAACAACTAGCAGCAAAAATCTGGGAATCAGCAAACCAGATGCGTTCAAAAATCGAAGCCAATGAATACAAAGACTACATCTTAGGCTTCATTTTCTACAAATATCTGAGCGATACCCAAGTAAGCTTCCTTATCGAGCAAGGGATGACACAGGATGACATCAAAGCATTGGTCGAAGATGACACAGAAACAGTAGATTATATTCGAAGAGAGAAAGGGTACTTCATTGCTTATGACAACCTATTCTCGACTTGGGTGGATTCAAGCACAGAGTTTGATGAGTCGAATGTTCGCGATGCACTGTCAGCCTTTAACCGTCTAATCAATAAAAAACACAAAAAACTGTTTGAAGGTATATTCACCACGTTAGAAACGGGGCTAAGCAAACTGGGGGAAACCTCTGGTAAGCGAACCAAAGCAATCAGCGACTTACTTCACCTCATTAAAGCCATCCCGATGACGGGTAATCTTGGCTATGATGTGCTGGGTTACATCTATGAATATCTGATTGAAAAGTTTGCCGCCAATGCGGGCAAAAAAGCGGGCGAGTTCTATACGCCGCATGAAGTCTCGCTATTGATGTCTGAAATCACCGCGCATGAGCTCAAACATAAAGATGAGATTGAGATTTACGATCCAACCAGTGGTTCGGGCTCATTGTTGATTAACATCGGTAGCTCAGTGGCCAAATACGCTAAGAGCAAAGATGACATCAAATACTACGCTCAAGAGCTTAAGCAAAGCACCTACAACTTAACTCGTATGAACCTGATCATGCGTGGTATTTTGCCAGATAACATCACCACCCGTAACGGTGATACGCTAGAAGATGACTGGCCATACTTTGATGAAAGCAATCCACAAGAGTCTTACCAACCTCTGTATGTGGATGCAGTGGTCTCTAACCCGCCGTATTCACAAAAGTGGGACCCAGAAAACAAAGAGAACGATCCGCGTTACGCACGCTTTGGCCTAGCACCAAAAACTAAAGCCGACTTTGCGTTTCTATTGCATGACTTATACCACCTCAAGCCAGATGGCATTATGACCATTGTACTGCCACACGGTGTGCTTTTCCGTGGTGGTGAAGAGGGCGAGATCCGCAAGCAACTGATCGAGAACAACCATATTGATGCCATCATCGGCTTACCAGCCAACATCTTCTTTGGTACGGGTATCCCAACTGTGATTTTGGTGCTCAAGCAGAAGCGTGAAAACAACGACGTACTGATTGTGGATGCCTCGAAGCACTTTGTAAAGGAAGGCAAAAATAACAAACTGCAAGACTCAGACATCAAGCGCATCATCGATGCCGTTATTCATCGCCAAGATAATGCCAAGTTCTCGAAAGTGGTTAGCAAGAAAACCATTCAACAAAATGAGTACAACCTCAATATTCCGCGCTATGTGGACTCTTCACCCGCTGCTGAAACGTGGGATCTTCACGCGACCATGCTAGGTGGTATTCCAAATCGTGAAATAGCCGCCCTAAAGGAGTACTGGGATGCGTTGCCAGAGCTTCATGATGCGCTGTTTAGCGCGAAATCATCTGACTACAGCGAGTTGGCGGTTGAGAAGATCCAAGTACAAACTACGATTGCACAGCACCCACAACTGCTTGCGTTTATTGAGGCATACAACCAAGCGTTTGATGGCTTTGATGACTACCTAAAAACCACCTTAATTGATAGCTGGGAAGACGTTAACCGCAACCGACAACAAGCGCAATTGAGTGTTGAATTGTTTAAGCGTATGCAGCCGATTGCCTTGGTAGATAAATACCAAGCCTACCAACTGCTTAGTGATCAGTGGCAGATCATTAGTGCCGACCTTGAAATGATGCAAACCGAAGGGTTTAAGGCAACCACGCAGGTTGACCCGAATATGATCATCAAGAAAGTCAAAGGCAAAGAGACCGAAGTGCAAGACGGTTGGAAAGGGCACATTATGCCGTTTGATTTGGTACAAAAAACGCACTTAAACAATGAACTGCTAGCCCTAGCCAAACAAGATGCTCGTTTAGCAGAGATCACCTCTTTGTTTGAGGAGATTTTAGAGTCACTCTCTGAAGATGAAAAAGAAGCGGAAACCATCAAAGAATCGAACGATGGCTTTGTGAATGCACAAGTCACCAAAGAAGCCAAGGTGCTAGCGAAAGCAAACGGATCATTTGATGAAGAGAGCTATGAAGCCAAAATCATTAAAGTTGCCGCTCTGATTGAAGAAGAGAAAAAACTCAAGAAAGCCTTTAAAGAAGCGACAACCGCACTGCACTTAAAAACCAAACAGACAATTGAAGCACTAACTGACAGTCAAGTGAATGAATTGTTAGAGCTTAAATGGATCACGCCGTTATGTGATGAGCTGCTCACTATGCCAAGCGCGGTCGTTAACCGCTTAACCAATAAAGTCCAAGCACTTGCAGACAAATACGCCGTGACTTATTCCCAAGTGGCGAGTGATATTCAAACTTCAGAAAATGAGCTAGCAGAAATGATGGGTCAATTGAAAGGAAAGGAGTTTGATATGCAGGGCTTGGCGGAACTGACTAAGTTGCTGAAGGGTGCATGAGATGAGTAATGAAAAAAATGTACCAGAGGTTCGCTTTGAAGGATTTTATAATGAATGGTATTGCGAAAAAGTAGCAAATATTGCCCCATTACAAAGAGGTTTTGATTTACCCAAAAGCAAAATGAAATCGGGTGAATATCCTGTTGTAATGTCTAATGGGATTAACGGCTTTCATAATACTTTTAAATCAAAAGCCCCAGGCATTGTTACAGGACGGTCAGGTACGATTGGCAACCTGCATTATATTGAATCTGATTATTGGCCTCACAATACATCGTTATGGGTTACAAACTTTCATGGGAATGTGCCGCTATTCGTTTTCTACCTTTACGTTAAACTAGATTTGAAACGATTTGGCTCGGGTAGTGGAGTACCCACTCTAAATAGAAATGACGTTCATGATCAACATATTACTTTCCCTAAGAACATAAAAGAGCAATCGTTGGTCGGCAATTACTTCCAAAAACTTGACACTCTGATCAACCAACACCAACAAAAGCACGACAAGTTCAGCAACCTGAAAAAAGCCATGCTGGAAAAGATGTTTCCAAAGGCAGGCGAAACTGTGCCTGAAATTCGTTTTGATGGTTTTAGTGGAGAATGGGAAAGCAAGGAGATTCGTGAGCTAGCTGATATTGTTCGTGGAGCTAGCCCAAGACCAATAGATGATCCTAAATGGTTCGATAAAAGCTCGAAAGTTGGTTGGCTACGTATTAGAGATGTGACTGAGCAAGATGGAAGAATTCATCATTTAGAGCAGAGGATATCAAAAGAAGGTGAGAGTAAAACTCGTGTTCTACATGAGTCTCACCTTTTGTTGAGTATAGCTGCTAGTGTGGGGAAACCTGTGATCAACTATGTATCAACAGGAGTTCACGATGGCTTTCTTATCTTTCGTCAGCCTAACTTTGATATGGAATTCATGTATCAATGGTTAAAGTCATTTGAGTCAAAATGGCAGCAGTATGGTCAACCAGGTAGTCAAGTTAATCTGAATTCAGATATTGTAAAAAATCAAGTTGTTTTGGTGCCTTGCAGAGATGAACAAATACTTATCGGTGATTACTTAAAGAAACTAGATAGACTGATAAACCAGCACAAACAACAAGTCACCAAACTCAAAAACATCAAGCAAGCATGCCTAGATAAAATGTTCGTGTAACAAGGATAGCCGATGACCACTTTTAAAAGAGAAGCGGATTTTGAAAAAGCTTTTATCGAAGTACTGATTGATAAAGGCTGGGAGCATGAGGTTCTTAAAAGCAAAACCGAAGCCGATTTGTTACAAAACTGGGCAAATATTTTATTTGAGAACAACCGCCAACGTGATCGCCTCAACGATGTGCCGCTCACGAGCGGTGAGATGCAGCAGATCATTGAGCAAATCAAAGAGCTTAAAACGCCGTTTAAGCTCAATGGCTTTATTAACGGTAAAACCGTGGCGATCAAGCGCGACAACGAGAATGACCCAGAACATTTGGGCAAAGAAGTCAGCTTAAAGATCTACGACAGACAAGAGATAGCAGCAGGGCAAAGCCGTTATCAAATCGTTCAGCAACCTAAGTTTGAGCGTGGCAGCCCACTGCGTAATGATCGCCGTGGTGACATTATGCTGCTGATCAACGGCATGCCTGTGTTCCACATTGAGTTAAAACGCAGTGGCATTCCTGTCAGCCAAGCAGTGAACCAAATTGAGAAGTACTCCAAGGAGGGGATCTTTAGCGGTTTGTTCTCACTGGTGCAAGTGTTTGTTGCCATGCAGCCAGAAGAGTCGAAGTATTTCACCAACCCAGGTGCCGATGGCAAGTTCAACCCTGATTACCAATTTAATTGGGGCAATGTGAACAATGACCCCGTCAATCACTGGAAAGAGGTAGCGTCAAAACTGCTTTCGATTCCGATGGCACATCAGCTGATTGGTTTCTACACCGTAGCGGATAATACCGATGGGGTGCTCAAGGTGATGCGTAGTTATCAGTACTACGCCGCTAATGCTATCTCTGATAAGGTCGCGAAAACTAAATGGCGACAGATTAACTCGAATGCTGATCGGCTTGGTGGTTATGTTTGGCATACTACGGGCTCGGGCAAAACCATGACTAGTTTTAAGTCGGCTCAGTTAATTGCTCAATCTCGCGACGCCGACAAAGTGGTGTTCTTGATGGATCGCATCGAGCTTGGTTCGCAGTCACTCAAAGAATACCGCAACTTTGCCGATGATAGAGAAGAGGTGCAAGCCACCGAAAACACCGATGTGTTGGTCACTAAGCTAAAAAGCTCAGACCCCAAAGAGACATTGATTGTTAGCTCTATTCAAAAAATGAGCAATATCTTTGAAGCGGTTGACGACCAAGGCACTGCCACCAACTCAGCGGATATTGATCTCATTCGTGAAAAGCGCATGGTGTTTATTATAGATGAAGCACACCGCTCAACCTTTGGTGACATGCTAACCATCATCAAAAAAACCTTCCCTAAGGCGCTGTTTTTTGGCTTCACCGGTACACCTATTCAAGGTGAAAATGAGATAAAGGGCACTACCACCCCCGATATTTTTGGCGATGAGTTGCACCGTTATAGCCTTGCCGACGGTATCCGCGATAAAAATGTGTTGGGCTTTGATCCATACAAAATACGCACCTTCAAAGAGCGGGAGCTAAGGCAAGCGGTCGCTTTGCAGCAAGCAAAAGCGCAAACGGTCTCTGAGGCCATGGCAGACTCTAAAAAGAAGGACCAATTTAACCATTTCATGAACGATGTGCCGTTGGCTGGGCAAAAGTTGCCTGATGGTCGCTATGAAAAAGGCATTGAAGACTACGTGCCAAAAACTCAATATGAAACTGAGACGCATCAAGAACAAGTTGTCGCAGATATCATCGAGCAGTGGGAAGTATTAAGCCAAGCGAATAAGTTTCATGCCATTTTGGCAACCAGCAGTATTGCGGAAGCGATTGATTACTATCGTCGATTCAAAGCCGCCAAACCTGAGCTTAAAGTGTCGGCGTTATTTGACCCTAACATCAACAATGAAGGGGAAAATAGTGTGGATGGCTGCGCAGAACGCGGTCCAACCTTTAAGGCAGACGGCCTTGAAGAGATTATGACGGATTATAACGCGATGTTTGGTCAAGACTTCGACTTCGGCCGTCACCCGAAGTTCAAGCAAGACATGGCGGCGCGGATGTCGCACAAAAAGCCGTATGAAGGCATCCATAAAGAGCCAGAGAAACAGCTTGATTTGATGATTGTAGTTGACCAGATGTTGACGGGTTTTGACTCTAAATGGGTGAACACGCTCTATTTAGACAAGGTGATCAAATACCAGAATATTATTCAAGCTTTCTCACGCACAAACCGTTTGTTTGGTCCAGACAAGCCGCATGGCACCATTCGTTATTATCGCTATCCAGACACAATGGAACGCCATATTGATGAGGCGGTGAAGCTCTATTCTGGAGATAAACCTTTAGGCTTGTTCGCGGATAAGTTAGAAAGCAACATTGAGGCGATGAACGAAATATTTGCTGATATCCAAACCGTGTTTAGCAATGCGGGTGTGCAAGATTTTGAGTGTCTGCCAGAAGATGATGAAGCCTGTGCGAAATTTGCAGCACTGTACCGTGATTTCAACAAGCACCTTGAAGCAGCGAAAATTCAAGGTCTAGATTGGACAGATGATTCACTAAAGTGTGGTGAGCAAGTGTATCTTGGTTTGGCTCTGCGATACCGAGAACTGGCAAGCCAAAGTGAGCGCGATCCTAGCGGCTCACAATCAGATATACCATTCGATATCGTGGGTTATTTGACTGAAATTGATACGGGTCGAATCGATTCGGACTACATGAATAGTCGATTCGAGCGTTATTTACGAGTTTTGAGCAGTGGTGTTAGCGCAGAGGAGACAGAGAGGACGCTTAATGAGCTGCATCAGTCGTTCTCATCCCTCACACAAGAAGAGCAGCGATATGCTAGGTTGTTTTTAAATGACTTGCAGCGTGGTGACGCTCGCCTTAGTGAAGGCAATAGCTTTAGAGATTACATCAATCGCTATCAAAACCAAGCAGAGCGTGCCCGCATCGATGGTATTGTGAATGCGCTAGGGTTAGACAAAGACTTATTGTTGCAACTCACCAATGGGGTAATCAACGAAGAAAATCTTAATCGTTTTGGGCGTTTTGATACTCTTAAATCCACTGTAAACAGAGATAAAGCGAAAGCGTTCTTTGAGCAGTTGGAAGGAAGAACGATTCCACCATTTAAAATGAATATGCTCATCGATAAGCACCTAAGAGCGTTTATCTTTGAACAGTCGGAAGTGTTTAATGTGGATGAGCCAGTTAACGATGATGTTCAACAGTCATTGAAGCCAGAACCTTTAATGATTGGTGATGTGAAGCTTTATCGCGCTGACCAGCTGCAATCTCTACCAGGGGCACTTGAATTAGGTTCAATTACGTTTAAAACTGATGCGCCATATCTAGATAACCCAGCTTCGCTATTAGCAATGAGCTGCTATGGCGAGTTAAAAGCGCTAGGAGTTGTCTCTTCTGACGTTTTGGATATCACCGTGACTGCACTTCTAGAACTTGAGCAGGTTACTAAGGAGCTTGACCTTCCTCTTTATCAAGAAGGCCAGAGTGGTATTGTGTGGGCGCTTAAAGAAGCAAGAGAAGGTAGCGTTTACGATACTTTCGTTGCATTTTTTGTAGACGCGGCATCTGATCCTGCTGCCTATGTAACAACAGCGGTATGGGAAGGTTCAAAGTGGGTTGCAGGCAAGGCATTGAAAGCAGGCTTTACTCTGATTCCTGAACACCTAAAGGCTAATAAAAAGGCAAAGATTCAAGCACAGGATACTCAAGATTTAATTGATCGTTCTCCGAATGTAATTGACTTCAAAGTTAACGAAAAACTTGCTGCTAAGTGGAAAGAGAAGCAACATTAAATTACCTTTAACTTCTTAGTACCTATGACAGAGAGGCTGCCTTTGGTCTGTCTCTTATACACAAATCCCCAAGCTTGTAGCTTGGGGATTTTTTTTGAACTCTTTCAAGTGTGTGTGATCTGAT